>JASHUF010000311.1 GCA_030040175.1 Acidobacteriaceae bacterium | reverse complement strand
CGCACTGGGCGAGCTGGGACAGCACGATTTCCAGGATCGAGTGCTCTTCACCGATCGGCACGAGCGGCTTGGGAAGCCGCGTCGTGTAAGGGCGGAGCCTGACGCCCTTCCCCCCCGCAAGGATGATCGCGTGCATGTTGCCCTCCTGTAGGTCACTGGCTGTACGCGTTGGCGTTGTAGCGCGCCAGGTTCGCCGGTTCCAGGAACCACTCAATGGTCCGGCGCAGGCCGTCGTCTCGGTTGTAGCGCGGCTGCCATCCGGTGCGATCGCGCAGCTTGGACGCGTCGCAGACAAGCCGCATCACCTCCGAGTCCTTAGGGCGGAGCCGCTGGGCATCCTCAGTGATGTCGGCATCCACGCCCATAAGCCCGGCGATGTCCTCGGCGAGCTGACCGATACTCACGTCCGTGCCTGCGCCGACGTTGAACAGCTCACCGAGCACTGCCGAAGCTGGGGCTTGGCCGAGCTCCACGAAAGCCTGAGCTGTATCGGTGACGTAAGAGAAATCGCGAGTCGGGTCCAGCGCACCCAGTTTGAGCTGATGGGAACCCGCCGCCAGCTGAATGATGATCGCCGGGATGACGGCGCGGGCCGACTGGCGCGGTCCGAAGGTGTTGAATGGCCGCAGCGTCACTGCGGGTGTCCCGAAACTCAGGCAGTAAGACTCGACCAGCTTGTCGGCGGCGATCTTCGAGGCCGCGTAGGGCGACTGCGCCTGCGGCAGGTGGGTTTCGTCGATCGGAACCGTGCGCGCAGTGCCGTAGGTCTCGCTGGTCGAGGTATGCACCAGCCGCGGGGTTTGGCAGGCGCGTACGGCCTCGAGCACGTGCAGGGTGCCGACCACGTTGGTGTCCACGAAGGACCGCGGAGCACAGTACGAATACGGCACCGACCCTAGTGCCGCGAGGTGGTAAACCACTGCGGCGCCATCCACGAGCTGGCGCACTGACGCCGGATCGCGCACGTCGCCGAACACCACGTCAACCTGGTCCAGGACGTCGGCCTCGAGCACGTCCAGCCAGCCGCGCGAGCTGAACATGTTGTACAGCACCATTGCGCGGACGCGGTGTCCGCTGCGCACCAGCGCCTCTACCAGATGAGAGCCGATGAAGCCCTCAGCTCCGGTCACCGCAACCTGATCGGCCATGGATACTTCAACTCCTCTTGAACCTCTTGCGTTCGATTCGCCCGGTGGAGCCCGTGAGGCCTATAACGCATGTCGCACCACGTTCCCGAACACGAGCGCCGCGTAGCCGGCGAGCACGATGAGCAGTCCCGTGCACGCCATGAGCTGCGCCGGCACCCCGTGAACGCGATAGACGACCTCGATGGTGAGCGCCGCGGCGCAGGCGATGACCGGGAAAGCACGGCTGCCGAATGCCTGCAGCAACAAGGCGAGGAACATTGCCCCGCCCAGCTCTAGGTACGCCGCAATCTGGAGCATGGCCATCGAATTCGGATGAGCGAGCCGGATCTCCGTGGCGACGACGACAACCAGTGCGGTCAGCGATACCGCGGCGGCTAGGTACTGCAGCAGCGCGCTGAACAGCACAAGCCGGGCCCGGAAGGCGAACCTTCCCATCTCCCGTGTCGTGCGCAGCAGCCGCTGCGTCTGCCGCCGGAACCAGATGAGCTCCCACTCCGCAGCGCCCATGCTCAGCGCGAGCGGCAGCGAGGCGAGCAGCGCACCAATGTTGACGCCCCCGTGGCCGTGCGTGCCTGCCGCAACCGGGAAAACCAGCAGCCCAGCGGCGACCAGCCCGAACCCGGCACTGGGCATGGCGTCGCGCAACTCCGTCGCCGACAAGAGCCCGCCGGCTGGCGGGCCAGGTTGCGTGCGACGGTTGCCATCGCGAGGACCAGTGCCCGAGCAAGCGCGCACCACCGCGAGCCCTACCGCCAGCAGTGGCGTTGCGGCCAGCGCGGCCCATGTCGCGTGCTCCAGCTGCGGTGGTCGGCCGAGCAGCAGGAACGCGGCGCTGCCTAGCACCCCCGGTGCGAGCACTACTGGCAGCAGTCGCTCGGCTCCCAGGATCATCAGCACGCTGGCACCCAGCATGTACGCACCCAGGCCCAAGCCGAAAGCGAGCGCCGACATGTGTTCAGGGAGCACCAGGGCCGTGACCGCCAGGGCGAGCACGACTCCCGCCATTCCCGCAGCCAGGCCGGCCAGAAGCAGCCGCTGTGCTTGGACCGAATCAGCCAAGCCAAGCCGTTTGTAGCCGAGATAGGCAATCGCCTGGCTCAGCGCCCATGAAGTCAGCAATGCGATGATCAGGACGATGAACGCGCCGCGGCCCGACAGCAGGCCGACGGCAGCCGGGAAACAGACGGTCGGCAACCCGTAGAGCAGGCCATGCAGCGTGGGCCGGAGTGTGCTGACCGGCCACGGATCCGGGAGCGGTTCCGGTTCGGCCGGCTGACGCGGTACCCGCCGGTACATTTCCTCGGCAAGCGCGAACACGTCGGAAACGCCGTAGCGCTTCCGCACCGCCTGATCGCCTAAACCTTCGAACTCTAGCGCGCTGGCGATCTCCAGCGGGTCCACCGCAGATTCGCATACCAGGGTGAACTGCTCGCACAATTCCTCGACATCGCGCGGTTTGGAATGGTCGGGATGAACGGCCGCCATGAGCCGCAGCCCGCCGCCATTCGCGGTGGGGTTTGTCAACGACGGCGCGAGGACCGACAGGCTCGCGCTCATCCCGCGGCCATCCACGACGGCTGCTCGCCTGTTTCGTCATCAGCGTCCGCCTCGGGCGGACGAGTCAGCAGCGGATGGCCGGAGCCAAGGAAGTTGTAAATTTCATCGAAGGTGCTGATTGCCCTGTCGACGGTGAAATTTTCCAGCG
>JASHUF010000310.1 GCA_030040175.1 Acidobacteriaceae bacterium | reverse complement strand
TGGTTGCGTTCCAGCACCGCGGTCCCATGTCGAATATAAGGGACAACGACAACTCCGAGTGGAGGACAACCAATAGACATGCGGCGTTTTCGAGACAGTACAGAACTTTCTGGTTAAGAGGAACGGGTTGAAGGTGACATCTTAGTTATGCGATTTCAAGGCAATTGGGAGGATTCGAAACGTATGTCGAGTGTAAGACAGCGATGCCGCAGCCTTGGGGATGAACCAGTTATAGATGTAAGTCAAATGTAAGACAAAAGCTCCCATTTCATACAACCGTAAGACATTGTTAAATTCTGATGGGATTTGTTGAAGCCTTATTGTGGCTCATTCTGATTCGGGGTATATCTTGGATTGTTTGGAAGGAGACTCTCCGACAGGGAGATGAGCGGGAGGAGAATAATGCGCAGCGGATTTTATCTCTTCGCAGGGGCACTGTGCCTGAGTTCCTACGCCTTGGCGGCGTCGCCGTCCATAGGCAGCGTAACCGCCCGAGGCGAAACCAAGATCGACAGTTACGAGGTAAGAGGAAGCGGAACCGTATTCGACGGTTCCGTGGTCGAGACTGGGCAGAGCATCTCCTCCGGCGCGGATTTGCGGCTCCCAGGCAACGCGGAGATTACGCTCGGGCGGGATTCGCGCGGAACCTTCTACCGCGATCACATCGTACTTGAGCGCGGGAAGGCCGAACTCGGCATCACTAATTCGTTCCGCGTTCAGGCAAATGGCCTGGTGGTGGAACCGGCGGAAGCGCATGCCAGCGGAGTCGTATCGATCAGTCCGGCAAACTCGGTTACGGTTGAAGCGAAAAATGGAACGCTCGAGATCAGGGACTCCTCCGGAGCCACGGTGGCCCGGGTCCGCCCGGGACAACCGCTGACCTTCAGCACGGTGAATGACAAGCCGTCTGCCGAATTCTCAGCGATGGGCACCATCAGTTCGGCGAAGGGGCGCTTTTACTTAAACTCCGCAGAAACGGGCATGACGTATGAAATGAAGGGCGACAATCTCCAGAACTACGACGGCACTTCCGTTGTCGCGTCAGGGATTCTTGAGACGTCAGCACCAGGCGACGGGGTTGGCGGGCTTCTGCTGGCCAGCAGCATCCAGTCATCTGATGCCGACAAGCCGCTCCTGGGACAGTCCGCCGAGAGCCGTGCGGTGATCAGGGGGTTGGTCATCTCATTGGGAGCAACTTCGAACACCACACGGGTATGCCCACCGGACCCGCTTGAAGATTGCTGCCCGGGCATCCCATCCCCGCAGTGCTGCAATCCGTTTCCAACGAGTGAATGCACTCACTCACAATAAAAGTCAAGGTCGACTTTCACTCGGGATCGCATATTTCGCCAGCACGAGTTGCGTGCGCGCAGTGCTCTCGCGCGGAGGACGCAGCCGGGGCGGACATGGAGATGTGGAGCGGGACCCTGTTTCCCGCTCAAGCTTTCATTGCCTTGCGCATCACGGTGCGCCGAACGCGGCACGGGTCGAAATCCTGATTACGCACTCTGAATTCCCGGAGTGTGGAGTGTATGAATTCCGTCATCTCGGTCCGGAAGCGATCTCTGCTGAATTGCATGGCGTGCTCGCGGATCGATTCCGGACAAAATTCACTCTCCTGTGCTTCAAAAGCGAGCATCGCCTGCACGAGGCCTTCGGCGGACTGGCTGCCGAAGAAAACCCCGGTCGGATTCTCGACAGCAGCCATTTCCGGCGAGAGACCACGGACGGTTTCCAGCGCGCCGCCGGAGGCATGAGCAATCACCGGCTTTCCGCAGCTCTGCGCTTCGACCGGGACCAATCCGAAGTCTTCGGTCCCCGGGAACAACAAGGCGCGGCAGGAGAGGAGATTTTTCCGGACCTCTTCGTCGCTTACGCTGCCGAGGAAGGTTACAGTGGGGCCGGCCATCCGGCGAAGCGCCCTGAATTGGGGTCCGTCGCCGATAATGCGCAGCTCTCTACCCAGGCGAGTGCACGCCTCGACAGCGAGGTCGATGCGCTTATAGTCCACCAGGCGGCCGACAGCCAGATAGTATGTGCCCGGAGTTTTGCCGGCGGCGAAGTTGGCCGTCTCCACGGGCGGATAGATGACTGTGCTCTCTCGCCCGTAGTATTTGCGTATGCGCGAAGCCGTGAAGCGGGAATTGGCGACGAAGTAGTCGACGCGTGCGGCCGATGCGTAGTCCCACAGCCGCATGTAGTGGGCGGCCACGGAGAAGATCGGCCGGACGATCCGGCTCATGGCGCGCCTGTATGCCGGAAACATATCCCAGATGTAGCGCATGGGCGAGTGACAATAGCAAACGTGGCAGGCGACCGAGGAGGTAATAACTCCCTTGGCCGGGCCGGATTCGGAGCTGATGACCAGGTCATAGCCGCTGAGGTCAAACTGCTCCAGAGCGATGGGATGAAGGAAGAAGAAATGGCGATGAAAGCTCCTCGCGCCCGGAATGCGCTGTAGAAAGGATGTCTTGACCTGGCGGGCCGCGATCGAGGGTGCGAGCTGCGCAGGTTCGGCAACCAGCGCGTAGATGTCAGCCTGCGGAAATATCTCTGCCAGCGCTTCAACCACGCGCTCGCCGCCGGCGCGCCCTACGAACCAATAATGGACAAGGGCTACGCGAAGACCGGAGAGCGATGAAGGCATGGTCACGTTTGCTGTCATACAAGAGCGGTTTGACCCGCGGCAAATACGATGAGGAATCAATGATGCCGCCGCACGGACGGCATCACGACGAACGGCTAAGGCCTGGCGACAATCTCGTCTGTTTCTTCCAAGGGCAGTTCATCGCAACTGGAGAGACGGTAATCAAGGGAATGGAGAAATTGATGGCATGCTCGCCGAATCTCCTCGCCATGCGTAGCCAGAAAGATTGTCGGACGGTGCGTCTCAAGCGCGGTCCGCGCTCCATGCAAGGCTGCCAGTTCGCCCCCTTCGACGTCGCATTTGATCAAGTGCGGCGGGGGCAGCTCCCCTGAGGCAATCAACGGATCGAGCGCGACGACGCGAACCGGCGTTCCTTCCGACGCAAGATGGCCTTCACACGGGCCGGTGCCGGCCGAAAAATTTCCCATGGACTCCTCGCGTCCAACGGCCACCGGCCAGATGGCGCAATTTGCAACGCGATTTCTGGCGATGTGCCGGCGCAAGTAATCCAGGTTCCTTTCACTGGGCTCAAACGAGAAGACGCGCCCCTTGGCTCCGGTGAGTGCGCTGGCCAATAAGGAATAGAATCCCACGTTGGCTCCCAGATCGTAGATCACCATGCCGGGCCTGATGGCTGCGGCAAACAGGCGCTGCTTGGCTTGCTCGTAGCTGCCCAGCCAGCAGCCGTGGTTTGCTGACCCCGCGATCCAGCGATAGCCGCGTAAGGGTCCCTGGAACACGCGGATCTCCATCGCGCCGGGAAGAAGGCGGAGAGGCAGGCGAAGCGCCTTGCCAATGGTGCTGGTGCGCGGAATGGCAGAAAAGTTCATATAAAAGTTCCTGGCGATTCACAAAGTGGGAGAGGGCTTGATTCCTTTCCTGCGCAAACTTGCGGCGCACGGCAAATTCCTTCCGAAATACTCAGTGAATTACATCGATGGCTGCGGCCCCGAGGGCGAGTTGCGAAAATACCTGAGTCCATTCCACGGCCCCTCGCAACGCGCTCGGGCGCAGGGTCTTGTCGGGAATCACAAGGGTGTCACCCGCGTTCATGGGCAGTTGCATAAACTCGCTCGACCCGAAATCTCCCCACATGGGTTTGATCGATGTCCGGCTCACGACGGCTCCGTCCGCGCGGATTACGAATGCGCGGCGCGAGTCCGCGTTCCGGCTGGCTCCGCCTGCCAATTGCAGATAGTATCCCAGTCTCTTCCCCTTGAGAAAGATGAAAGAGTTCTGGTTGTAGACCGCGCCGACTACATTGATGGTTGCGGGAATGGGCGGCACCACGAAGCGGTCGCCGTTTTCGAGGTCGAGCGGAGGCAGATCATCGACACTGGAGCTATCAGGGTGAAGGGGCAGCACAATGCGCCCGGTTGCCCGAATCTGCGAAAGCCGGGCAATGAGATCGTCGGCCACGGCGCGCGATGCGGCCACGTCGGAACCGTTGCCTGTTGAGCTGCCCGAGCGCACCAGCGCCTGTGTGCCGCGCGCAGCCTCCGCGCTCACGTCGCGCACGTATTCGTCGATTCTCTGCTGCTCAAAAACGCGCGTCGATTCGCGCGTGAACTCCGAACCATACAAGTAGGCTTGCGGCGTGAGTCCGCCGGCTCTCAGCACCAAGTCGCGCAAGGTTTCATTGGGCTGCACCGAGTAGACGCCGGGGTGCGCGAACTCGCCCTCCAGGTTGACGTATTTTGTGCGGCGGTTCATGGCGACCTGAATATCGGCCTGGGAAAAAACGGTGACCGTATCTCCGGCCTGCAGCGCCAAGTCCTGGCCGGAATC
Organism: Acidobacteriaceae bacterium; assembly: GCA_030040175.1. Taxonomy (GTDB): domain Bacteria; phylum Acidobacteriota; class Terriglobia; order Terriglobales; family Acidobacteriaceae; genus Telmatobacter. The sequence goes on along the minus strand of JASHUF010000310.1, from coordinate 7,496 downwards.
GCGGTCGATGACGAGTTTCCCCAGGTCGAAGGGAATCAGAGAAGTGCGCAGGGTAACGGGATCCTCCCGCTCAATGACGGCGTAATCCCAATTGATTTCCGAGGTGGACAACTTGACTTCATCCCGTGTGGATTGCCCGGTGACGCCTCTTTCCGGAGATTGGACGATCTGAGAAGCGAGCGCTTCGCTGCTGCCGGTTGGATTCGGCGGAGACGATTCGGAGGCGATGTAGCCGGTGGAGCCGGAGGCCTGTTTACCCTGAGGCAGCATCTCCGGAGCGGGCGTCTGCTGAGAGATCGAGAACGCGTTTGGCTGGCCGTTCATTGCGGAGGGCCCGCTCTCCGGATTGGAGACTGCGGGCTCAAATTCGGGGGCCGGCAGTCCGAGATGGGCCCTCTTCCACCAGTAATCACGGCTCATCAGCGCGGCCTGGTCCGGGATCAGATCGCTCAGGCGCATGCCCGCGTGCCATTTGAATCGGCCCGGATTGGCCACAAAACCGCGAAGCGTCACTGTCTGCTCATAAGCCGGGAGAATCGGTTCAATGCGCAAAATGTCTCCGTCGAGGAGAGGCGTCGCGAGACCTGCATCGTCGAATGCGATGGCGAAGGCCTGCCTGGCTCGATGATCCGTCACGCGCTCGACAGAGATGCGCGCGTGCGAGGCCACCGCCGTGGTCTTTCCCGCAGCTTCGATGATCGCGCCCACCGTTTCTTCACCACGCAACTCGTAGATGGCCGGGCGCCGCACACTCCCGGTGACGGCGACCTGCGGGCCTGCCGCGGGGATGTACAAGACATCTTCGGGCATTACCGGGACGTCTCCGGATTTGTCGCCACGGACAAGCAAGGCATAGAGATCAAAATCGGCCACCGTCGCTCCGCCGCGCTTCAAGAGCACGTGGCGCATGGAACCTTGCGCAGACGGGCCGCCGCTCGAAAACAGCGCGTCCACGAGCGTGCTCAGCGAGCTGACCGTGTACGCTCCGGGCCGGCGCGCCTCGCCGGCAACATAGACCTGTATGGATCGAATGCGGCCGAGGTCGACGGAAAGATCGAAGTTCTTATATATGGTGGCTACGGCCGCGCGCAGATGCTGGTCCAGCTCTGCGAAGCGGAGCCCGGCCACATGCACGACTCCGACCTGGGGCAGGTAGATGTCTCCGGAGCGGTCAACGCGGAGGTTGTCGCTGTACTCGATCTGTCCCCAGATTCGTACGCGCAGCTCATCGTCGGGGCCAATTAAATAGTCCGGGCTCACGGGCGACAGTTCGTTGGGAAAAAAGGTTGTGGGCGCCGACTGAAAGAGATTGGCGCCGAAGATGGGCAGCCACTCTCCCGTGGTGGCAGCAACAAATTGCTGAAATTCCGTGGGTGGCTCCGCGGGCAGAACGGGCGCGGTGCTTCCCGGCTGTGCCGGTACAGCCAGAGGCGCATTCTCGGTCCCACGCCGGGCTCCGGCCTCGAGCAAACCTGCGCCCTGGAGGGTCGGCGGCGAAGGGGGGTTCTGGTTCGGGCCCGGTTTGCACGCAGCCGTCAGCGCATTCTGGGGATCGGTGCAGTCAACCGGTTCGCCTCCGGCGAGGCTCTGCGGGAGCACCGTCAACGGGCTTACGAGCAGGACCGGAATCCAGAATACCAGCGCGCTTACTCTCTTCATGGAACGATAGGTTTTCCCCGGGGAACGGCCAGCCAGCAGTAATTCCAGCCTGCGCCGGAGAAGCGGAACCCCCGGGCGGACGGCTGAACCCGCTCAGCTGGCGCCCACGCGGCCAATTACTGCCGGAACTGTGCGCAGAAGAATCCGCAAATCGGTCCGGAGGCTCCACGAGCGGATGTAAGCCGCATCCAGCTCGGCCCTCTGGATGTATCCGATTTTGCTTCGTCCTGAAATCTGCCACAGGCCCGACAAGCCTGGATGCGCTGCCATGTAAATCGGGAAGAGATCGCCGTAGCAGGGAATTTCCTCCTCAACGATGGGTCGTGGACCCACGAGCGACATGTCTCCGAGGAGCACATTCAACAACTGCGGGAGCTCGTCCAGGCTCCATCGGCGCAGAAAACGGCCGACCCGGGTGACTCTCGGATCCTTCAGATCCTTGCACATTCTCCATTGCAGACGTGCGCCGTCGATAGACACTTCCCGAAGCCATCTCTCCTCCACGGCGTTCTGGCGCATGGTGCGGAACTTCAAGATCCGGAAGAGAACGCCTCCGCGCCCGATGCGCTGTTCGCGATACAAAACCGGGCCCCGCGACGTAAGGAGGATGGCCGCCGCGATGAGGAGCGCAGGAATGGCAAAAGCCGCAAGACAAATCGAAGCGCAGGCGAGATCCATCATCCGCTTGATAAAACGATAGCGATAGGAGAAGACCGGAAATCCCGAGCCGGCGGTTCCGCGTCCGGCAGGATGGATAGGCGCTGCTGAAAAGGCCCAACTGGCTGCGATTGGCCCGCGGCTCACAGCTTCAGAGTTCGCTTCGCTCACATGAGCTCCCGAAATAACGCTCCTCGATCAGAGCGGTGTGTACGAACATGAGCCGCAACCCGGCACAGCGATCCTGAAGCTCCGTGCAGGGGAGCTTGAAGAACAAGCACACTTCACCGCGGCCGGCTGAACGATAGTCGAGCGCCAGCTTCTCGCTTCGGAATTCCGGAGAGCTGCTTATTTTAAGAGGCGGCAGGTATTCGAATCGCGGACTTCGGCAGCAAAAAGAAAAAACCGGCAGCGTCCGAAACCGATACGCAGAGGCGCAACTCAGACCCGCGGCCACTCACTGAGAGAACCAGCGCAATTGCGGCTCGATTTCGCAATCCAACATTAGCAGCGTATCTGCGCGTGTTGTGTTATAGTTTCGTAAAATTTCTTGGCTTTAATCTGACTTAGAATCAATGCACAGGTACTGACAGATTCTTTATCCTGCGCCCGCTGCAGCGCAGGATTGCTCCACACCGGACAACGGATTCGCCAGTACAATCGACGTGGGAGAAAAGTTAAGGTGAAGGCCACAGGTGTCCTGAACGACTCTCAATACACTCCCTCCGTGAGTGCGCGAGAGGTTCACCTGCTGGACCTACTAACGATTCTGGCCTACCGGAGAAAGTTTATTTTTTGGTTCACGTCCGGCGCAGCGGTGGTAACGGCAGTTGTGGTGCTCCTGATCCCGAACAAATACACAGCTGCGGCAGTGGTGTTGCCGCCGAGCCCGAATCCTTCAATGAGTTCGACCATGCTGGGCCAATGGGGCGGATCCGGCAGTTTGGCGTCTTTTGCCGCCGCCAGCATGGGCATTCGAAATCCAGGTGAAATCTATGTTTCGTTCTTCCGCAGCCGCACGGTTGAAGATGCCCTGATCCAGCGCTTCGGGCTGATGACGCGGTATCACAGGAAGAATGCGGTCGATGCCCGCCAAGCCTTCGAAGCGCACTCGACAGCTGCGCTGGGTGCGAAGGACGGGCTGATCAGGGTTACGGTTACCGATCGCGATCCAGGCTTCGCCGCGCAGCTTGCCAATGCCTGGGTGGAGGAATTTCGCAAGCACTCCGACTCGATGACCATCAGCGAAGCCTCGCAGCGGCGCGCATTTTTCCAGCAGCAGCTGCTCGAAGCCAACGAGAACCTGGCCAAGGCCGAAGAAGAGCTGAAGAATACCCAGCAGTCGACGGGCGTTCTTCAGCTTGACAGCCAGGCAAGGGCGCTCATCGAGTCGGCTGCCGAGCTCCGCGCCCAGATCACAGCACAAGAAGTGCAGCTGCAGGCAATGCATACCTATGCCACGGCGGATAATCCGCAATACGAGCTGGCACAAGAGCAGCTCAATGCGCTCAAGGACCAGCTGACCAAGGTGGCCGGCGCGGGCGCCGATGCCGCCGGCGCCACGGTCTCGCAAGGTCACATCTCCCAGGCTGGCATCGCCTATACGAATGCCATCCGCGATGTCCACTATTACGAGACCGTCGAGGAGCTACTCGCCCGTCAATTTGAGGCCGCCAAGCTGGACGAGGCGCGCCAGGGATCGATCCAGATTTCCGATGTGGCCGTTCCGCCGGATAAGAAGTCCTCGCCGAAGCGAGCGATCATAACACTTGCGGGAACAGCGCTCGGGCTTATCGCAGCCTGCATGTGGGTGTTGTTTGCCTTCGGGCTCGATCGCCTGATGCAGAATCCCCTCGAGCGCCGGCGTCTTGACGATCTACGCTCGGCTCTGCGCAGGCGCTGAGTAATAGATTTTCCGGTGCTGCCTGTCATCGCAAATGCAGGGAATTCGTGAAGAAGATTTATATCAACGGAAAGTTCTTCGCCCAGCCGGTTACCGGGACGCAGCGGTATGCGCGCGAAGTGCTGGGAGAAATCGACCGGCGGCTCTCCCAAGGCGATTACAGCGAGCTGGCATTTGAGGTTCTAATTCCCGCGTCGGCGAGAGCGGTACCCTTTTATCGGCGCCTGCGCGTGAAAACCATTGGACGGATGAAGGGAACGGCCTGGGAGCAATTCGAGCTTCCGCTCTACTGCCGGGGGCATCTCCTCGTAACTTTGAGCGGCGGCGCACCAATCCTGCATTCCCGCAACGTGATTACGATTCACGACGCGGCGGTGTTCGTAGCGCCGGCGGGGTATTCCGTAGCCTACCGCCTCTGGTACCGCTTTCTCTACCGGAGAATGGCGCAAAGGGCCGAGCATATCCTAACCAACTCGGACTTCTCCCGGGCGGAGATCGTGAAATGGTGCGGAGCGCATCCGGACAAGATAACAGTGACGTATCTGGGGAGCGAACATTTCTCCTCCGTGCGGGCGGATGAGTCCGCGCTGCGAAGATTGGGAATAACGTGCAACTATGTGCTGGCCGTGAGTTCCCGCAATCCGAACAAGAATTTTGCCAGAACCTGCCACGCTCTCAGCAACCTGAAGACGAAGGGCATTGAGGTCGTTCTCGCGGGCGGACAAGACCGGAAGGTGTACGGCAATGGCGCTGAACTTCCGTCTACGGTCCAAATCGTCGGGTACGTCAGCGACGCGGAATTGAAAGCTCTCTACGAAAATGCCCGTTGCTTCGTCTTTGCCTCGCTCTATGAGGGCTTTGGCTTGCCACCGCTGGAGGCATTGGCGGCGGGCTGTCCAATTGTTGTTTCCAATGCGGCTTCCTTGCCGGAGATTTTTGGAGGGGCCGCGGTCCTGTGCAATCCTCACTCCCCTGAGGATATCGCGCGCGCGGTGGAGCAGGTTTTGAATTCCTCCCCCGCAGACCGCAATCAGCTGAAGACCTTTGCGGCGAGGTACACGTGGAAGAATTGCGCCAGCGAAACGTTGCGGGCTTTAACCGCCCTTCTCTAAACAATCAGCTCTGATGAGCGGGCGGGGTCATTCCCGGCTCGATGCCTGGGGTCAAACGGCTCAACCATGGCTCGACTGCGGCCGATTCACGCATGCCTACTCCGCATGCTCCGTAGTATGCAGCAAGGCCCAGATAAATCCATAGCAGGGGCTGATTGATATCCGGCACACCGAAGCACATATCCAGGACACCCGCAGTGATCGCCCATCGCAGCCAGGTATCGGGCCCGCGCGCATTTTGTCCAACCCGGACAACCACCATAAAGAAAATAACCGTTCCTATAATTCCCACATTACTGAGCAAGGAAGTAAACAGACTGGACGGCCGGTTGCTTCCCAGACCTACTCCAAGAAAATATGTTTTCGCCGCAAGCTGGAGCGCAAACCTGTCCGCTGCGGTGCGGTTGAGATAGGAAAAGGTGTCACCCTTTTCAATTGTGAATTCCGCCAAATGCATTGCCACCGGACCAGCGATGAGCCATACCGCCGAGACCAGCAACCCCAGCACCTTGACCAAGCGTCCGGGGCGAATTGTCCAGGGAAACCGATAGAAGGGATAAGCTGCGCAGACGAGTATCACGATGAGGAGCATTGAGCCGAGCGCGGCGGTCGAGCGCACCAGGCCGAGCGACACTGCGGACAGGATCGCAATCCACAGATGCCGGCCGCGGGCAAAATACTCGTAAAACGCGCCCGCAAAAAACATAACCAGCGCCAGCCCCGCTTCCGATGCTTCGGTAAACGTGCCGGTCACCCGCAATTCATTGGCTGAGTTCGCTATGGCATAGCCAGGATTGTTCTGAAAGAATTCGGCGTGGATTGGAATGCCGAACGACACCAGGGCGAACTCGACGAAGATGAGCAGCAAAAGCAGGCTGTATACGATCTGATAAAAGCGTTTGGCCGCCGGCGCCGCCGCGATGAAGCCGATGGAATATACCGTAAGCAGATTGATGAGCAGGTAAGCAGCCTGAGCCACATTGCCCATGCCAAATTGCAATGGGGGCTGATAAAACATGGATCGATCGATGCCAACACCCGGTGACAGAACCGGCGCGCCTGCGAACAGGAACGGCAGGCTGAATGCCGACAGAATGCCGACGCACCCCAAAAGGAGCAAAGGAACTTTTCCCTTGAAATCGATCCCCGCCCGCCAGAAATCCGGTTTCCGCATTTGCGAGGCGATCACAAAGCAGGCGATCACAAAGTAAGGCTGGATTCCAGAAGAGCCGAAGTCGATTGCGCTGGCCGCTTCAAAAAAACTCGACAGAATGAGCAGGCCGACCAGCCAAGTCTCTCCCATGAGCCAACAGGCGCCGCCGGCCAAGACAAACAGTATGCCAATTCCAGTGGGCATCTGCGCTCCTTCGCGTCCCGCTCTTGCTCCGCCAACGCCAGCAGTCACGGGCGAAAACAGTTACCGATGCGCACCGCTCCCATTTCGGCTTTGCAGGTACTCATTGTATAACCGAATGTGCGACTCGGCGATTCCTGGCCAGGTAACTGTAAGTGAACGGTTCAACGCGGCATGGGACAACCTCCGCCACTCGCCATCGTTTTCCATTAAGAAGGATGCTCTAATAAAAGCCTCGTCCGGCGTAGCGGCAATGGCGACGATGTTCAGGAGATCTGCGGGCGTCTGCCGGCTTCGAGTTGTGATACAGGGCAGACCAGCGGCCGATACGGATTTGAGCGATCCGCGCCGCTCCGAAGCACCATCTGGATATGGCAGATAAGCGAGTCTCGAGCGAATGAGCCGCCGGTGCACTTGCTCGGCATCAAGATCAATCGTCCATTGAATGTCAAGATCAAGAGTCGATGCGATCATCTGCCGCGCATATTGTTCCCTGCCAGGGGCAATTTTCCCGATGATCTCCAATTCCCACGGTCTTCGCTGTGCGCGCACGATTCGAGCAAGACGAACGAAGTCTTCCAAGCCCTTTTCCGGCATGATCAAACCGAAATAAATCACACTGGGAACGCGGCGGCAATCGGCGGGCACGCTGGTCGAGGCGATATTGCTGGCAATGGGAATGACGCGGACGCGGCTTGCGATCCAGGGAATCTTACGCACGAGGGCTGCTCTCTCGAATTCGGAAGAGACGATCAATCGCGGCGACCGGATGGTGAAAGGCAGCAGCGAAGCCTTCCTCAACAGATGCGCT
>JASHUF010000309.1 GCA_030040175.1 Acidobacteriaceae bacterium | reverse complement strand
CGATCTGCGCTTCATCCGCGTGGATGCGGAAAAAATCACCATCGGCGCGGGCGTTCCGTTTATCGACATGCGCAGAAGTGCCGCCATCGCTGCGGAGCTTCCTCTGCTCGCCCAGGCCTCCGCCTGGATCGGCTCCATCGCCAACCAGAGCCGCGCCACGCTCGGCGGCAATCTTGTCAACGGCTCGCCTGCGGCGGACTCTTCGCCCGCGCTGCTCGCCTATGACGCCGAGATCGAACTCATTTCCGCGCGCGGCACCCGTACCGTTCCCTATGAAAAATTCCACACCGGCTACAAGCGCAACGTGCTCGCTCCCGACGAACTGCTTTTTGCGGTTCACCTGCCGCGCCGGTTTGTGCGGCATCGCCAGTACCTGCGCAAGGTGGGCACGCGCCGTGCCATGGCCATCGCCAAGGTTGCGCTTGCGGCCACAGCTCTCGTTGAAAACAACGTCGTCCGCGAGCTTCGCCTCGGCGCCGCCAGCGTTGCGCCTTTTCCTGCGCGGTTCTACCGCACGGAAGAGGCCATCCTCGGCAGCCGCGTCACGAACGAGACCATCTGTGCCGCGCGCCGCGCCGTGCTCGCGGAGGCCGCGCCCATTGACGACATCCGCTCCAACGCCGAGTATCGCCGCCGCGTAGGCGCGAACCTGGTCGAAGAGTTCCTTCGCCAGCTGAGGCGCGAGGAGCTGCACCCATGAACGCGGTCCTCGCCGCATGGAATGCGGCGGACGAGCCGATGGCTCTCGCCGCCATGCTCGCCTGCTGCGGCGCCCGGCGCTGGGCGGGCGCTATGGTGGCAATACGGCCCGTCCAAGACCAGGAGAAATTGCTGAGCGCGGCCGACCGCGTCTGGGCCACCATGCAGGAGCCGGACTGGCTCGAGGCCTTCGCCTGCCATCCAAGAATCGGCGAGCGCAAGGCGCCACACGCAAGCGCCCAATCGGCCGCCCAAAAATCCGCGCAATGGTCGGCACAGGAGCAATCCGGTGCGGCACTCGCCCGCCCGCGCGTGCTCGAAGAGCTCGCCCGCGGGAACGCAGAATACGAAGAGCGCTTCGGCTTTACCTACATCGTCTGTGCCACGGGCAAAGGCGCGGAAGAAATGCTCGAGATACTGAACCGGCGGCTCGCGAGCGACCGAACGACCGAGCTGCGCGAGGCCGCCGAGCAACAGCGCCAGATCACGCAAATCCGTCTGCGAAAATGGATGGCAGCATGAGCGCCATCACCACCCACGTTCTAGACACTTTGCTGGGCAAGCCGGCGGCGGATATTTTCGTGCGCCTCGACCGGCTTGAGGGCGGCAGGGCGGGAGAAGGCGCCAAGCGCGCGGAAAACCTCGGCTGGGTTCAGACCGCCTCTGGCGTCACCGACGCCGACGGCCGCTGCCGCAACCTGGCGCCGCACGCTCCCGCGGGCACATACCGGCTCACCTTTTCAACCGCTGCGTATGCCAAGCGCCACGGCCACGCGAGCATCTATCCTGAAATCTCCATTGAATTCGAATGTGACGGCGAGGCTCATTATCACCTCCCGCTGCTCTTCGCCGGCAACAGCTACACCACCTATCGAGGAAGTTGAGCGAAGAAGGGGACGATGGCCAGGCTGGGCAAAAACCGCTACGGAAAATCGCGCGTGCGCCTGTCGCGCATCACACGAGTAAAGAATCCTGACTCGACCGAGCATCACGAATTCAACGAGTGGACCGTGGGCGTGCTCCTCGAAGGCGACTTCGACGCAAGCTTCACCGCCGCGGACAACAGCAAAGTGCTGCCCACGGATACGATGAAGAACACCGTCTATTCGCTCGCCCGCGGCTCCCGCGCGGCGACGATTGAAGAATTCGCCATGGAACTGGGCGATTACCTGCTTGCAAACCACGCGCACATCGAACAGGTGAGCGTCGAGATCGACGAAAAATCCTGGGAACGTCTCGCCATCGACGGCGCGCTTGCGGTGACAACCTTTAAAATGGGCGGGCCGGAGGTGCAGACCGTCCGCGCCGCGCGCGCGCGCGAAGGCGCATGGCAGATCGCCTCCGGCATCGACGGCCTGACCCTCCTCAAGACCGCCAACTCCGCCTTCACCGGCTACATCCGCGACCGCCTCACCACGCTCCAGCCCGCCACCGACCGCATCCTCGGCACGCGTGCCACTGTCGCCTGGGATTGCATCTCGTCCGCGCCCGATTTCGCAGCTGTCCGCGGCCGCATCCTCGCTGCGCTGCTCAAAACCTTCGCCGGCCACAGGAGCATGAGCGTGCAGCACACGCTCTTCGACATGGGCAAAGCCGCGCTCGCCGCTGCGCCGGAGATCGCGCGCATCCATCTCGCCATGCCCAACCTGCATCATCTGCTTGCAGACCTGAGCCCCTTCGGGCAAGATAATCCAAACCATATCTTCGTGCCTGTCGACGAGCCGTATGGCACCATCGAGGCCACCATCGAGCGTTGACCCGAAACATTCATTGGCAAGCGGAAGGCGGATGCGTGAGCAGCCAGACGAGCACGAAAGGTGAAGTGCACCCGCCCGCAGGCGCAGGAGAGAAATTCGCGCTTCACGCAGGCGTCCTCGGCCCTCTGGAGACGCTGGCGCAGTCGGTCTCGGCCGTTGCGCCCTCCACCACGCCTTCGCTCACCATTCCGCTTGTCTTCGCGCTCGCCGGCAGCGCCACCTGGTTCGTTTATCTGCTCGCCACCGTGGCCATGCTGCTCGTCGGCTTCTGCATTTCCCGCTTTGCGCGGCTCTCCGCCTCGCCCGGCTCGCTGTACACTTACACCGCCAGCACGCTGCCGCCTGTCTTCGGCGCCGCTTCCGCCTGGGGACTGCTCCTGGCCTATCTCGCCACCGGCGGCTCCGTGGCCGGCGGCGCGCTCTATTACGCAGGCGTGCTCGCGCAGCAGTTCCTGCACTGGCCGCCGCCCGCCGTTCCCACGCTCGCTCTCGTCTGCGCCGCCGCCGGCGCCATCGCCTGGCGCGACGTCAAGCTCTCCGCGGAGACCATGCTCTGGATCGAAGCCGTCTCCGTGAGCCTCATCGTGATTGTGCTCACGGTGCTGCCCGTCCGCCTCGGCTTTCATCTCGATCCCGAGCAGTTTCGTCTCCGCGGAATCTCCTTTTCCGGTCTCGGCCCCGCGCTCGTGCTCTCCATCTTCAGCTTCGCCGGCTTTGAGAGCGCCACCACGCTCGGCGGCGAAGCGCGCGATCCCCTGCGCACCATCCCCCGTGCCCTGCTCCAGTGCGCGTTGCTCTGCGGAGTCTTCTTCATGCTCTGCTCCTACTCTGAGGTGCTGGGCTTCCGCGGCCAGCCAAGCCGGTTGAGCACCGCCGCCAGCCCGCTGCACCTGCTCGCTGCCAGGGCCGGCGCGGGCCCGCTCGGCATCGCCATTGACTGCGGCGCCGCCATCAGCATGTTTGCCTGCGTGCTCGCCTGCACCACCGCGGCCGCGCGCGTGCTCATGCGCATGGCCCGCGGTGCACTGCTTCCGGCCGCCTTCGAGCGCACCAGCGCGCGCCACGGCACGCCCGGCGCGGCCATCGCGCTCTCTGCCGCGCTCATGTTTCTGGCCACTTGCGGGCTCTATCTGCGCGGCGTCTCCGGCGCGGAGATGTACGACCTCTTCGGCTCGCTCTCGGTCTTCGGCTTCCTCACCGCGTATGCTCTGGTCGCAGCCGCGCTGCCCTTCGCGCGCCGCGCCGCCGGCCAGCACTCACACTTCGTCGCCGCCGTGAGCATTCTCGCCGTCCTCACCATTCTGCTGATTGCGGTCTTCGATCTGCGCTCCACCGCCGATCCCGTCCACGCGCGCATTCCCTACATCTACCTCGGTTACCTCACTCTGGGGATCGGGTGGTATCTCCTGCGCAGGAAATCCACCCTGCCGGCCGGCCGCCTCTGACTCTGTCTTCGCACAGTGCAAAGCGCACCCGCTCGCCGGTCCGCTGGTCGAATCGAGCGTGTACGCAGCGCGCGGGCTGCAACCGGGAATCCGCCCCGGGGGCGCCTTCGCGGCTCGTCCGTTTGCTCGCCGGGCCGCAACCCGAGCGGCGCCGGCCCTGTGCATAATGGTGTGGAAAAGCAGTGGAAATCGCAGTCCGGCGCCGGCGCTCCGTTGTCAGCCCTGTATCGCGCGCGAGGCTTCGCCGCCGCACGGCGAGCGGAGCCGCGCAACACCCATGTTTTTCGCTCCCCTTGCCGCTCCCCACCCGCCGGCCATGGCGAAAAAAATCTTATAAGAAAATTATGCCCGGCGGGGTACTCTAGGCATACTTCGTAGTGCCAGTTGGATTCGATCGGGAGACGAGCAAATCTGGTGGAATTCCGCATTCCTCATCTTGAGCTTGTACAACTCTGATTGACTGCGCCCTTCACTCCACAGGTTTCCGGCTCCCCAAACCAAGGGAAATCTGTATTCCGAGGTCAGTCCTTTGAGGCATCCGATGCGAAACCCCCACTCTCATCTTCCCCGGCTGCTTGCGCTGGCGGCGGCCGTTGCGCTGTCGAGCGCCTGTTTGTGGGCGCAGCAGACTCTGGGCGGCATCACCGGCGCGGTCAGTGATGCTTCGGGCGGCATGATTCCCAACGCCACCGTGACCGTCGTCGATGAGCAGACTTCGCTCACGCGCATGGCCACCACCAATGGCTCGGGCATTTATACCCTCGTCGATCTGCCCATCGGCACCTACACGCTCACCTTTACCGCCCAGGGATACGAAGCCCAGAAGACGCCGCACATCCCCGTGCAGGCGGAGCGCACGGCCACGGTGAATGCCTCGCTTAAAGTGGGCCAGACCTCCACCACCATTGAGGTGCAAGCCGCGCCGCTGATGAACGCTGTGGACACCACCAACGGCTATGTGATGGAGACCACGCAGATTGCCGCCACACCTCTGCCCACGGGCAGCTTTACCGGCCTCGCCATCGAGTCGCCGGGCGTGGACGCCGAGCTCTCCGGCGGCACCGGCGCCAACTCCGGTCTGGGCAATGCGCCCATCTGGGCCAACGGCCAGCGCGACACTTCCAACAGCTTCCTCCTCAACGGTGTCGACGCCACCAACCTCTTCAACGGCAAGAGCACCAGCCAGGTGGACTCGGCCCGCGTCATCAACTCCACCGGCGTACAGACCCTGCCCGGCGGAGCCGGCGGCGTCATCATGTCGGCGGCTTCCATTTATCTCTCCATCGGCAACGCCATCCCCACGCCCGCGCCGGAAGTGCTCGAGGAGGTTCGCGTCAACGCCTCCATGTACGACGCGCAGCAGGGATCCACTTCCGGCGCGCACATTGACATGAGCACCAAGTCCGGAACCAATCAGGTCCACGGCGCGCTCTACTTCCGTCACGGCACCGATTGGATCAACGCCGCGCCGTTCTTCTTCAAGCAGGACCCCGACGTGCCCGCAAACGACAAAGTCCCGCAACTGCACCGCGAGCAGTTCGGCGGCACCTTCGGCGGACCCATCGTCAAAGACAAGCTCTTCGGCTTCGCCGCCTTCCAGTATCTGCACGTCTCCGACGCTGAGCTCGGCGACAGCTTTCTCGACGTGCCCATCGGCCTTACCGACGGCAACCGCAGCCCGGGCGGCCTCGCGACCCTTGCCAACAACTCCTTCGGCACCGATCTCTCCGGCGCCAATATTGACCCTCTTGCGGTCATCCTTTTCAACTCCCCCGCCCTGGCCGGCGAACCGGGCAAGTGGCTCATTCCCAATGATTCGCTCTACGGCACAGCCAATCCCTTGCCCACCATCGCCCACCTTGACAACACCTTCATCCCGGGAACGGGCTACTTCAAAAACAGCCAGGGCGTCGCCGACCTTGACTGGAACCCCACGGCCAAGGACACGGTCAGCCTCAAGTACTTCTACCAGCACGACCCCACCATTGCTCCTTACTCCTATTCGAGCGTTCCCGGTTTCGACGAGCATCTCGACTCCGGCGCGCAGGAATTCTCCATCAACAACACCTTGCTGCTCAAAACTAACCTGAGCACCACCCAGACCCTGGGCGTGCTGCGCGAGAAGAACTGGGCAGACAACATACAGCCCTTCGGCCCTTCCGCCGTCCCCGGCGGCGCCTACGGCACCGGCTCCATCAATGTCTTCGGCTCGAATTACTTTCCCGGCATCTCCATCGTCAACATGTTCGGGAATGTCCAGTCCCAGAGCTTCCCCGGCATCAGCCCCGTCTTCCTCAACATCGGACCCAATGCGGAGTCGCAGTCCAGCAATACCGGCGTCTTCCAGAACCGCCTTTCGCCCTCCGGCAACGCCATCTGGCTGCTGGGCAAGCAAACGCTCACCTTCGGCGGCAGCTACGCTTACACGCAGCTCAACACCATCGACAAGCGCACCGGCATGGGCACCGTGGCCACCGACGATTTCAGCCAGTTCGTGCAAGGTTACGACGTGCCCGGCAGCTCCATCACGGAGTTCTATGTGACCTCGTTCCTGCAGGGCAATGCCAGCCGCTACTATCGCGCCAATCAGCTCGGCACGTACATCGAGGACAAGTACCAGATCACGCCGAACCTCTCGCTCACCGCAGGCGTCCGCTACGACTGGGACGGCGGCCTCACAGAAAAATACGGCCGCATATTCAACTTCGATCCCGGCACCGATCCCCAGGGCTGCTCGACCGGCGGCAGCGATCCCAACGCTTACTCCTACTGCCCGGGCAGCGACACTATCGTCAACCCCGGCCTCATCATTGCCGGCAACAACGCCAATGGCTCCAAAGGCGTAAGCAACACTACGCTCACCGGGCGGCAATGGGGCATCGGTCCGCGCGTAGGCGCGGCCTGGGCGCCCGCGCGCGATCACAACACCATCGTCTTCCGGACCGGCGCCGGTATCTATTACGATCGCGGCGAGCTCTTCACCTACTTCTCGCCCGGTTACGCCATCGGCACCGTCACCGGTGGCCCCTTCGGCGTCAACCAGCAGTTGCCTTTTGTCAACGCCTCCACCTGCCCGCCCTCGTCCCTCTATCTCTACAACGGCTATCTGGCCACCTGCGGCGGCGGCGGCGAGCCGAGCAATCCGGCAGCGGGCAACATCGAGAATCCCTACGGCACCAGCCTCGAGTACGCGGCGCCCACCAGCCCCAAAGCCACCGATCTCGCCAACTTCCTTCCCAACGTCTGCAGCATCGTGAATACCGGATTCGCCGGCGTTCCCTACGAATGCCCGGCTACCTCCGCGAATCCCAACGGCTATATCACCAACAACGGCCAGCCCATCTCGCTCGGCGTCTACGACCGCACCAACAAGCTGCCTTACACCATCAATTACACTCTCGACTTCCAGTGGCAGCCACGCAACGACTTCGCCTTCGAGATGGGCTACGTGGGCAACGTGGGACGGCACCAGGTCATTCCCGTGCCCTTCAATCAGCCCAACATCGCCTCGCCCACCAATCAATTCCTGGGCGCAACCGGATGCCCGCAGAACTACAGCTACGGCTATAACGTGAACAACTTCGGCCTCCTGCCCGCCAGCGCTCCCGAATGTTTCGGCTTCCCGGCTTATTATCTTGCCACCTATGAGGGCGGCAACGTCGACCTGCGCGTACCCTACATCGGCTACGCCGCCGAGTCCATCGACTATCGCGCTGCCGGCGTCGATGAATACAACGCCTTGCAGGCCCATGCGGAAAAGCGCATGAGCCACAACTTCCAGGCAGGCGCTTCGTACACCTGGTCGCATGCCCTCGATGAGCAGAGCGGCCTCGGCCTCTTTTACAACGGCAACAACCCGCTCAATCTGCGCAGCGGCTACGGCTCCTCTGATTTCGACCGCACCCACGTCATCAACTTCGACTACACCTTCGACCTTCCCCGCTATGCGCCCGCAGACCGCCTCACGGGCAAATTCATTGATGGGTGGTCGCTCACCGGCCTCACCGTCCTGCAGAGCGGCCAGCCCTACTCGATCATCGACTTCTCCGGCGCCGTGGGCAGCATCTACTACTCCACCTCCGACGGCATCACCAACCCCATTGTGCCCCTCGCCAAGGGCTGCTCGCCGCGCAGCGCGCTCACCGGAAGATCGGGCGCGTTCTTCAATACCAACCTGCCGGATAACGGAGGCGCGCTCAACGCCTCTTGCTTCACGCTGCCCCTTCTGCCTGCCGGGGGCCTGGCCGGCGCCATTCCTCCCGACGATCCCTACGAGACCACCTTCACTACCGGCCAGCGCAACATCTTCCGCCAGGCCTTCCAGAAGCGCGCCGATATCTCCGTGGTCAAGGAGACTACCTTCGACAACGAGCGCTACAACCTCAAGTTCACCTTCGACGTCTACAACGTAACCAACACCGCCAGTTTCGACATTCCCGGCAACGAGGTCTCGCAGAACGCCGGCTATAACAACTTCGCGCCGGAAGACCCGACCAATGCCAGCGTCTTGCCCTCGAGCTGCGCAAACAACCCCACCCCCGGCTGAGGCGGCATTTACTCCTGCGCCGGCGGCCTGGGCATCGTCGGTCACACCATTGGCGCACCGCGCCAGATCCAGATGGCTCTGCACCTCGACTTTTGACCCGCCCCCGCTCACAGGGCCCCAAAAGAAGGGCATCCGCTCGCACGGATGCCCTTTTGTTCCCACGACCCGGTCTGCGATCGACTCACTTCGTCAGCGTCACCATCAGCGTCTTTATCTTGGCCCGCTCGAAGGCCCGCTCCAGTTGCTCTGACGTGGCGAAGAATTTTCGCTCTACGTGCCGCGCGGGAATCATAAACACCAGTTCCTTCTCCGTGAACGGCCACGGCGCCAGGCGGAAATGCCGTTCCGCGAGCGGCGTCACGTGCACCTCGCGCGACGAACCATCGCTCAGCGGCAGCGGATGCAGCAACTGCACCGGCCGGCTGAAGGCCACGCACGCCAGCAGCGAAAGATTGTCGCACGCCTGCAGCAGCCGGAAGT
>JASHUF010000308.1 GCA_030040175.1 Acidobacteriaceae bacterium | reverse complement strand
CCGACTTCGACCGGCTGGTCTCCGCGGCCCAAGCGCACGGAGTCGAGATCGCGCTCGACATCGCCTTCCAGTGCTCGCCCGACCACCCCTGGGTTGCCGAGCATCCGACCTGGTTCTTCATCCGGCCGGACGGCTCCATCCAATATGCCGAAAACCCGCCCAAGAAATACCAGGACATCTATCCGCTCAACTTCGAGTCGCCGGATTGGCGCAGTCTATGGGGCGAGCTCTACTCCGTCTTTGAGTTCTGGATCGGCCACGGGGTGCGCGTCTTCCGCGTCGACAATCCCCATACCAAGGCGCTGCCGTTCTGGGAGTGGTGCCTGGACAAACTCAACAGCCGTTATCCCGACGTGATTTTTCTCGCCGAGGCCTTCACGCGCCCGCACCTGATGTATGCGCTGGCGAAGAGAGGCTTCACGCAGTCGTACACCTACTTCACCTGGCGCAATACCAAGGCCGAGCTCGAAAGCTATCTCGAGGAGATCACGCGCCCGCCGGTCAGCGATTTCTTCCGGCCCAACTTCTGGCCCAATACGCCGGACATCCTGCACAAGACGCTCCAGGAGGGCGGCCGGCCGGCATTTATGCAGCGCCTCATCCTTGCAGCCACGCTTTCCTCCAATTACGGAATTTACGGACCGGCTTTTGAGCTGGCCGAAAGCGCGCCCGCGCATCCGGCTCCGGGCAAAACAGAATCGGAAGAATATCGCGACAGCGAGAAGTACGAAATCCGCCAGCGGGACCGCAACCTGCCCGGCTCGCTGGTTCCGCTCATCACGGCTGTCAACGCGATCCGGCGCGCCAACGCGGCCCTGCACGACAACCGCTCGCTGCATTTTCACGAGATCGACAACCCCAACCTGCTTTGCTTCTCGAAATCGACGCCCGGATTTGAAAACACCATTCTCGTCGCCGTCAACCTGGACGCATGCCACGAACAGGCCGGCTGGACCAATCTCGATCTCGAGGAACTCGGCACATCTGCTTCGCAGAGCTTTCTCTTGGAAGACCTGTTGACCGGCGCGCGTTACACTTGGCGCGATCGCCGCAATTACGTGGCGCTTCGGCCGGGTATTCAACCGGCGCACATCTTTCGCCTTGCACGCTGAGTCTTGAGCCTGGTCTGGACTGCGCGTCCGCAGGGCGCGCACGGACTGCGCGGAGAAGAAGATGGTGAAGAAACCGGCGAGCGCGACCGATCCATACTGGTATAAGGACGCCATCGTCTACGAGCTGCACGTGCGCGCCTTCGCCGACTCGAACGGCGACGGCATCGGCGACTTTCCCGGATTGCTCGCGCGCCTCGACTATCTCCAGGACCTCGGCGTCACCTGCATCTGGCTCCTGCCTTTCTTCCCTTCGCCGCTGCGCGACGACGGATACGACATCTCGAATTACACCGACGTGAATCCCTCTTACGGGACACTCGACGACTTCAAGGCATTCCTTGAGGCGGCGCATCAGCGCGGCATGCAGGTGATGATCGAGCTCGTGATCAATCACACCAGCGATCAGCATCCGTGGTTCAAGGCCGCGCGGCTCGCGGCGCCGGGATCGCCCGAGCGCGAAATGTATGTCTGGTCCGACACAGACAAGCGCTACAAGGATGCGCGCATCATCTTCACGGACACGGAAAAATCCAACTGGACGTGGGATGAAGCAGCGCACGCCTACTACTGGCACCGCTTTTTCTCGCACCAGCCCGACTTGAACTTCTCCAACCATCTGGTGATCGAAGAGGTGCTGAAGGCCATGCGCTTCTGGCTCGACATGGGCGTGGACGCGCTGCGCATGGACGCGATTCCGTATCTTTGCGAGCGCGACGGCACCTCCTGCGAGAATCTGCCGGAGACGCACGCGGTGGTGAAGATGCTGCGCGCCGCCATCGACGCCGGATACGCCAACCGGCTGATTCTGGCGGAAGCCAACCAGTGGCCCGCCGACGTCCGACCCTACTTTGGCGATGGCGACGAATGCCACATGGCCTTTCATTTTCCGCTGATGCCGCGCATCTACATGGCTCTGCGCCAGGAGGACCGGCTGCCCATTACCGACATCATGGCGCAGACCCCGCCCATTCCGGACAACTGCCAGTGGGCCCTGTTTCTGCGCAATCACGACGAGCTCACGCTGGAAATGGTCACCGGCGACGAGCGCGACTTCATGTACTTTGCCTATTCGGCCGACCCGCGCATGCGCATCAACGTGGGCATACGCCGGCGGCTTGCGCCTCTGGTGGACAACAACCGGCGCCGCATCGAACTGCTCAATTCGCTGCTGCTCAGCTTTCCGGGCACGCCGGTCCTCTATTACGGCGATGAAATCGGCATGGGCGACAACATCTATCTGGGCGACCGCAACGGCGTGCGCACGCCCATGCAATGGACCTCCGACCGCAACGCCGGCTTCTCCAAATGCGATCCCGCGCGGCTATACCTGCCGGTGATCATGGACTACATCTACGGCTATCAGGTCATCAACGTGGAAGCCCAGTTGAGCGATCAATCGAGCCTGCTGCACTGGACGCGCAACATGATTGCCCTGCGTAAGCTGTTTCAGGTCTTCGGCCGCGGCACGCTGACGTTCCTGAATCCTGCCAACCGGAAGATTCTTGCCTATCTCCGCATCCTCGACCGCGAAGACGGCTCGCGCGAAACGGTGCTTTGCGTGGCCAACCTCAGCCGCTTTGCGCAGCCGGTCGCGCTCGATCTCGCCGCGTTTGCAGGATCGGAGCCCGTCGAAATGATCGGCTATGTTCCTTTTCCCGCGATCACAGAGACGCCCTACCGGTTGTCGCTTGCGCCCTACTCTTTTATGTGGTTCGAGCTGCAGGCGCCGCAAACCGAGCCGGGCACGGCCGCCGCAGTCGGCGAGGAATCCCGGCAGCAGCCCTCCGCCGAGGAGACCCTCGATCGCGTGACTCTGAGCGGCGGATGGCAAGGGCTGCTCGCAGGCCGCGGCGCCAACCTGGTCGAAGATGCTTTACCGGCGTGGCTCGTGCGCCAGCGCTGGTTCGGCGGCAAGGCGCGCACCCTCCAGTCCGCGCGCATTCACACCTGGGTCGAGCTGCGCTCTCCAGAGGATGGCGCCCAGCAAAATCAATTCGCCCCCATGCGTCCCGTGCTGTGTTTCCTTGACGTTGCCTACGCCGAGGGCTCTCCGGAGGTGTACCAGGTTCCGCTGGCCATGAGCACGGGCCCGGAAGGGGCGGAGGTAAACGCAAACCAGCCCGCAAGCGTAGTGGCCACTCTTCACGCAATCGACGGCGATCTCGTTCTTTACGATGCTTCCTGGCGCGAGGATTTTCAGCGGGTTCTGCTGGAAATGATCGCCTCCAACGCAAGCGTTTCTCTTGCCGGCGCCGCGGGAGGCGAAATCGCTTCGAAGGCCCCGCGCCGCGAAGAGGACGGCCGCGAACCAGGCGGCGCAAATCACCCCGCGGACCCTGTCGCTGCCCGGGGTCCGGCCGAATCCTCCTCGGCGAGTCTCGCAGAAAGTTTGCAGCGAACGCAGACAGAGACAACGGTGAACCCTCCGGTTGCGCCGGCTCCGCTCACCGCGCAGCCCGGTGAGGCCGCCGGTCCGCCGCGCTCCGAAGCGCCCGCGCCGGCACCGGCGGCAACGCAGCGTCTGCAGCCGCGGGAGTCGCCCGCCGCGGGCGAATCCGTCCCGCCCGGCGGCCGTCTCGACGCGAGCGCTTCCCCTACGTTCAAGCCTGTGCGCGGCGGCGGATATCCGGTCTCGTGCCTGGGCTCGGCGGAACAGTCGAACACGTCGATCCTTTATGGCCGGGAATTCTTCCTCAAGCTCTTCCGCAAGCTCGAGCCGGGCGAAAACCCCGACGTGGAGATCGGCCGCTTCCTCACCGAGGTTGCGCGTTTTCCTTTCATTGCTCCATTCCTCGGCCAAATCGCGCTCACGCTGGCAAATACGGAGAAGACTACGCTGGCTTTGATGCAGGGATTGATCGTGGACGCAAGCGACGGCTGGGACTGGTTTCTGGGCGAGATTGCGGAGATCTTTGTCCACGCAGCCGGGTTTTCGCCGCCGATGGAGCCGCCCAGCGCCGATTTTCGCTCCCATCCAGAGTGGCCGCCCGCCATGCAGGAGCCCTCAAAGGTTTCGCTCGATGCAGCCCGGCTCCTCGGCCGGCGGACGGCGGAGTTGCACCTCGCTCTCGCCACACCCACGGAGAACGAGGCATTTTCGGCGGAGCCGTTGACGCGAGACGATCTCGCGCGCGAGGCCCAGCGGATTGAGGCGCAAATCAAGTCGGCGCTGGAGATGTTGCGCCTGGCAATCTCGCGGCTGGAGGAGACGGCCGCAGATGCGGCCGCTCTGCTGCTTTCGCGCAGGCTGGAACTCATCTCCCGCGCGCGCGCCATCGCTTCCTTGCCGCCCGGGGGCAAGCGCATCCGCATTCACGGCGATTTTCATCTTGGCCAGACGCTGCGCACGCGCGCCGCCGGGAACGGCGCGGCCACGCCGCAAGCAGCAGAAAGCGGCGACTTTGTCTTCCTCGACTTCGAAGGCGAACCCGCGCGTCCTCTGGCGGAACGCAGGCGCAAGCAGTCGCCCTTGAAGGATGTGGCCGGCATGATGCGATCGTTTTCTTATGCCGCTCACTTTGCTTTGAATCGATTTTCCAAAACCGCTGCCGAAAACAAAATTCAAAGCCCGCCGGACATGCTTCGCGCCTGGGCTCACTGCTGGCACACGAAAGCTTCCGCTCAGTTTCTCGGGGGGTATCGAAGCGCGATCCAGGAAAACCCGGAGCTGTTGCCTGCGCCCCAACCGGCGCAGGCACTGCTCGACGCCTACCTGCTCGAAAAGGCGCTCTACGAATTGGTTTATGAGCTCAACAATCGGCCTACGTGGCTCCCAATTCCCATTTCCGGCATCTTATCGCTGTAAGGAGATCCCTGGAGGATGAAGGCCGGTGCGGTTGCCGCGTCGGCTGGCGACTTTTCCCCGAAGAGAATGGCGACTCCCGATCCGATTTCCGTTGCGACTTCCGTTCTTGAACGGCCGGCAGCCGATTTGCTGGTGATGGTCGCGGCCATGCCCGCGGATCAGCTTGAACGCGTGCTGAGGAACCTCACCGCGGCCTTTCCCGCCGAGAGTCTGCTTGTGGCTACGCAGAACGAGTTCGCCTCGGGAGCCTTCGCCGATCTGCGCATTGTGCTTGCGCCGCCGACGGGCGCCGCGTGGACCTCGACTGCGGCGGATTTTGCGAATGCCTTCGAGCTTGCGCGCGAGGAAAATGTGCGCGCCGTTCTCCTGCTCGGACCGGGATCGAATTCGCTCAACGCCGCGGCCCTGCGCGCGCTGGCTGGAGCCGTGCTTTCCTCTGCCGTCGATCTGGCCATACCCTTTTACTCCCTCCCGCCGTACGCCGGCCTCATCAACTCCGCCATTCTTTATCCCCTCACCCGCGCGCTGTTCGCCTCGCGCATCCGTTTTCCGCAGGCGATCGACCTTTGCCTGTCGCTGCGCATGGCGGAGCGCCTTGCCGCTGCCGCGCATCGCTTTACCGCGAGCAATCAGCCCGATGCTCTCATCTGGCCGGTGAACGAGGCGGTGGCCGCCGGCTATGCCATGGATGAATTCGATGTGGGACCGCGCGCGCTGCCGCAGCCCGCGGATGTCGACGTGAACGCAACTCTCTCGCTGGTCACAGGATCGCTGTTTGCCGATGTGGAGGCCAAAGCCGCACTGTGGCAGCGCCCGCGCCGGTTGCCGCCGGCGCGCCGGCCGCTGCCCGACTGGATCAAATCCGATGGGGCGCCGGAGGCGGCTCGCCTGATCGAGTCGTTTCGCTTCGCTTACACCCATCTGCAGGAAATCTGGTCGCTGGTGCTTCCGCCCAATTCGCTGCTCGGCTTGAAGCGCCTTTCCATTACTGACGCTGCGGCGTTTCGCGTGCCCGATCCGCTGTGGGCCCGCATCGTCTTCGATTTTCTGATTGCGTACCGGCTGCGCACCATCAACCGCGGGCATCTGCTGGGCGCGTTCATTCCACTTTACCTGGCCTGGGTCGCAGGGCACATCAACATTACCGCCGCGGGCTGCAGCTCAGAGCGGCACATTGAGGCGGTGGCCGCGGCCTTTGAGGCCGACAAACCCTACATGGTCTCGCGATGGCGCTGGCCGGATCGGTTCAAATCGTGATCGCCCTCGAAGCCGCGCGCGACGGTAGCCGCCCGTGAATGCGGCGGCGCAAGGAGTCAATTCCATGCTCAACATGCTTCTATTTCTCCTCCAGTCCAATCCAGACGCGATTGCGCAGCCCGTGTACGCCGACAACAGTTCAGTCTGGCGCCACATGTCCGACGCCCTGCATCAGTCTGTATACCGCGTGCTTACGCTTTTGATTGCCGTTCTCCCAGGGATCCTCGCCTTCTTCGTGGCTCTGGTTGTCTTCAGCTTGATCGGCGCCGTCCTCTCCGCCGTGCTGCGGCGCGTTCTGGTGCTCTTCAAGTTCGACGATCGCATGGCCCAGGCGCGCGGCAACACGGAATGGACTCCTTCCGCGCCTCCGTCGGTTCTGGTGGCGCGGGTCTGCTTCTGGGCCTGGGTTCTCATCGGGCTGCTCATCGGCGTGGCCGCCTTCGACACTTCCTATGCGGCGGGCACGCCGTTACCCATCTCGTTGCTTCCATACCTCACCCACGCCGTGGGCGCCATCCTCCTTCTCATCGCCGGAACGCTCATCGCGCGGTTTCTCGCGCGCTCCGTTCTCATTGGCGCGGTGAACGCCCAACTGCAGTACGCGCGTTTTCTCTCGCTGGGCGTCAAGTGGCTGGTGTTGGTTCTCACCGCGGCCATGGTGCTCGATCATCTTGAAGTCGGCGGCAACATCGTCGAGCTGGCCTTCGGCATTCTCTTCGGCGGCATTGTTCTCGCCCTCGCGCTCGCCATCGGTCTCGGATCGCGCGACCTGGTCAGCCGTTCGCTCGAGAGCCGCGTGGAGCGCGCCGGCGAGCGCAATGCCGGTCCGCAGAACGTCTCAGCCCAGGGGCCGTCGGAGACCATCCGCCACTTCTGAATCGCTGCAGCCGCGCAAAATTGCAAACTTGCCGCGCAGGTTCGGCATCGGGACGATGGGCGAGATTTGGAAACCGGGCGTTATGATGAAAGATTGAAACGAAATCCGAGTTTGCGGCGAGGTTCGCCGCACGCGCTTCTTGGGAGCGGAGAGGGCGGACGGCAAGCGGAAGAGCGCCCGGATGGCGAAACTGGCAGACGCAGCGGACTTAAAATCGTACAATCCTACCTACAACTGATGAATAAATTTAAGAAAATAAATTAGTTATTGACATTCTTCCGCCTTCGGCATATCTTACACATTGCTTACACATTTGGGTCGTCTTCGACCGGATTGTGAGGGCATGCGTCCGTGGCGGAACAGTTCGACATTCTCGGCGGCAAGGTTCACGTCTACCGGCGTCCGAACAGTTCATCGTGGCAATGCTCCACCTATCTCGCAGGAAAAAATCGCCGCGTCAGCACCAAAGAAGAGAGCCTGTCGCGAGCGAAAGAAGTCGCCGAGGATTGGTATCTCCGGCTGCGCGGCAAGCTCCGCAATGG
>JASHUF010000307.1 GCA_030040175.1 Acidobacteriaceae bacterium | reverse complement strand
TGGTGCAGCAGATGCCACGCAATCCCTGGCGCCGCTTCATGCGGTCAAGCAATATATCGAGCATGGGTGCGGCGGCCTTGCCCAGGGCGATGACAAAGATGCGCTTGTAACAGGCGAGATCGATGGTGGACGGACCACTGCCGTCGGGCAGGAGACGTTGGAGCACACTGCCCTCAAAGCGCATACGGCGGTCAAAGGCCGAGGCGATGTTGCAGGCTGCCAGCGTACCGGTAAAGATGCCGCCGGCCTCGCTGTGCAGGATTTCCAGGCTCGAGTCGCTGGCCACGGTCATGGCACTTGGCCCTTTCTGCACCGGGGCCGCGCTGGGTTGGATTTTTGTCCTGCGGCTGAGGAGGGTCTATCTATGCTTGCGCGATCGGGGTTCATTGCTCAATCGATTTTACGCCCATTTTTCTTTGGAATTCCAGCCCGCGACGCGCGCGGGATCAACCGGCGTAACCGGCAAGCCTAACCGCCGCGGAATCACGGCGGAACGCATCCCGTGTGCGCTATTCTGGCTGCACCATGAACGACTACAGGAACGAAACTGGCCCGCCTGCGCCCCGTTCGGCGCGGGTTGATCCCATCGAATTGACGCGCCGGCTGTGCGCAATCGACTCCACCACCTACCACGAGGGTGCGGCGGGCAACTTTCTCAGCGGGTTCTTGCAGGAGCGGGGCTGGGATGTGGAAAAAACACGGGTCGAGCAGCCGCTTGAGAGCGCTTCGGCCGGCGAGCGCTGGAACGTCTATGCGGGTGCTCTGGGCGAGACGCCGGATCTCGTCTTCTCGACGCACATCGACACCGTTCCGCCCTACATTCCCCTGAGCGAAGACGAGGAGTTTCTCTACGGGCGCGGCGTCTGCGATGCCAAGGGGATTATTGCCGCGCAGATTGCCGCCGCGGAAGAGCTGCGGACCGCGGGGTTCCGGATTGGATTATTGTTCGTCTCGGGCGAGGAGCGCGACTCGGCCGGCGCCAAGGCTGCGAACCTCAATCCGAAGGGCAGCCGGTTTCTTATCAACGGCGAGCCGACAGACAACAAGCTCGCGCTGGCCTCCAAAGGCTCGCTGCGCGCGGTGTTTCGCGCCAAGGGCAAGATGGCGCACTCGGCCTATCCGGAGCTGGGCGAGTCCGCCGTGCACAAGCTCATCGAGGTCCTCCATCGCGTGCTGGCCATCCCGCTTCCCGTTCTTGAAGACGTGGGCCCGTCCACGGTCAACATCGGGCAGATCGCCGGCGGCCACGCGCCCAACGTGATCGCCGACCACGCCGAGGCGCAGGTGCTGGTGCGTCTGGTTACAGACTCGGCGCCCATCCGCGCCGCGCTCCTTGAAGCCGCGGAGGAACTGGCCGAAGTCGACTTCACCCTCGAGATTCCGTTTGTGCGCCTGAAGGCCGTCGACGGCTTGCCGACCATGATTGCAAAGTTCACCACCGACATTCCGCAGCTTTCGAACTGGGGCGAGCCGCTGCTGCTGGGTCCCGGCTCGATTCTCCTGGCGCACACGCCCTATGAAAAGGTGGCAAAAAATGAATTGCTCGAAGCGGTGGGGCTTTACGCGCGCCTGGCCAGGCGGTTACTGGGCTGAGCGAGGTATCGAATGCGCGTTTCCCATGTCCGTCGCCGCCCATTTATCCTCATACTATGAGTGAGGCCGGTTCGTCCACGCGCACCGCAAATCAACTCGAGCACGCGGCGTCTTCTTATCTGCGCTCGGCGCGGCACCAGCCGGTGGAGTGGCACGCGTGGGGCGAGACGGCCTTCGCGCGGGCGCAGGCTGAGAACAAGCCCGTCCTGCTCGATATCGGCGCGGTGTGGTGCCACTGGTGCCACGTGATGGACCGCGAATCCTACGAGGACGCGGAGATCGCCGCGCTCATCAACCGCGATTACATCGCCGTCAAGGTGGATCGCGACGAGCGCCCGGACGTGGACGCGCGCTACCAGGCGGCAGTCTCGGCCATCAGCGGGCAGGGCGGATGGCCGCTTACCGCGTTTCTCACCCCCGACGGCCGTCCGTTCTTCGGCGGCACGTATTTCCCCCGCGACGACCGTTACGGACGCCCCGGCTTCGGGCGCATCCTCTCGGCCATGGCGACGGTGTGGCGCGAGCGGCGCGAGGACGCGCTTGAGACCGCATCCAGCGTGATGGCGGCCATCGAGCACAACGAGAGTTTTTCCGGCCGCGCCACGGAGGGCAAAGACGCGCTCACGCCCGCACTCGCCGAGAAAATTGCGGTCTCGGCGCTCAAGCAGTTCGACGCGCGTAACGGAGGCTTCGGCGCGCAGCCCAAGTTTCCCCATCCGGCCACGCTCGATCTGCTCCTTGAAGAAGCCATGAGCCGCGGCAACGAGCAGGCGCGCACGGCGTTCACGGTGACGCTGGAAAAAATGGCGCGCGGCGGCGTCTATGACCAGTTGGCCGGCGGGTTCCATCGCTACTCGGTCGACGAGCACTGGGTGGTGCCGCACTTCGAGAAGATGCTCTACGACAACACCGAGCTCTTGCGCAACTACGTGCACGGCTACCAATCCTTTGTCCGCGAGGATTTCCTCGCAACTGCGGGCGAGATCGTGGCTTGGCTCGACGCGGTGATGACCGATCGCGAGCGCGGAGGTTTTTATGCCTCGCAGGACGCCGACGTAGGTCTGGACGACGACGGCGACTATTTCACCTGGACGCTGGACGAGACGCGCGCGGTGCTGGACCAGGAAGAACTGGAGCTCGTGCGCGAGCATTACGACATCGGCGAGCTGGGCGACATGCATCATAACCCAGCCAAGAACGTGCTGCACGTCAAACAGACGCTCGAAGAGATGGCGGCGAAGCGGGGCTGGGAAGCAGGAGCGCTGCGCCCGCTGCTTGACTCTGCGCGCGCCAGGCTGCTGGCTGCGCGCGCGCTGCGGCCCACGCCGTTCATCGATCGCACGCTTTACACCGGCTGGAACGCGATGGCCGTTACCGCGTACTGCGAGACGGCCCGGGCGCTGCGCGAGAGCGCCGTAGGCGACTTCGCGCTCAAGACGCTGGACCGGATTCTTGCCGAGGCGTGGGACGGCGAAGCGGAACTGAACCATGTGATCGCCTATCCCGATGGGCTTGAAGCAAAGCTCGAAGCGAAACAGAAAGCTCCGGGCACACTCGAGGATTATGCGTTCACCATTCACGCGTGCATTGACGCGTGGCTTGCGGGCGGCGCCATGCGGCATTACAAAGCTGCCGTCAAGCTGGCCGGCGCCATGATCGCGCGCTTCCACGATGAAAAGGGCGGCGGGTTTTTCGATGCCGCCGCGCCAGCGCCGGGCGCGCTGCCGCTGGGCGCACTGAGCGCGCGGCGCAAGCCGCTCCAGGATGCGCCTACGCCGGCGGGCAATCCCACGGCGGCCTCGGCATTATTGCGCCTCGATGCGCTGAGCGGCCGCACGGAGTATCGCACCCTGGCCGAGGAGACGCTGGCCTGCTTTGCCGGTATCGTGGAGCACTTCGGGCTCTACGCGGGCAGCTACGGCCTCGCCCTCGAGCGGCTGCTCGCCGATCCAGTGCAGGTGGTGATTGTGGGCGCGGGACCGGGAGCCGAGCGGCTGGAGGCGACGGCGATCGCGGGCTACGCGGTGAACAAGACGGTAATC
>JASHUF010000306.1 GCA_030040175.1 Acidobacteriaceae bacterium | reverse complement strand
GCTGGTGTACCTGATCCTGATGGCGCAGTTCCGCTCCTTCATCGATCCCTTCATCATCCTCATGGCCATTCCTCCGGGGCTGGCCGGCGTGTTGCTGATCCTGCTCTTCACCGGCAGCACGCTGAACATCATGTCGCTGATGGGCGTGATCATGATGACCGGCATCGTGGTTTCGAACAGCATTCTCATTGTCGAGTTCGCCGGCATCCTGCATAAGCAGGGCCAGCCGCTGCTGGAGGCGGTGGTGAACGCCTGCAAGATTCGCCTGCGGCCCATCCTGATGACCTCGCTGGCGACGCTGCTGGGCATGATCCCCATGGCGTTGGGACTCGAAGCCGGCAGCGAGCAGTACGCACCGCTGGCGCGCGCGGTCATCGGCGGCCTGGCGTTTTCGGTTGTGGTCACGGTGTTTCTTGTCCCGGCTGTGTACCTGTTGATCCACGGCCGGCACGAACACGCGGCTACTGCCACGGAAGGTGGAACGCATGAGTAAAGAGAAGAGAAATCGAGCCGCCGGCTATTTCTGTTCGGCGCTGCTGGCTCTCATGCCCGCTGCCGGGCGGGCGCAGGCGCAACAGGCAACGTTGCCATCGGCCCCCGCGCCTGCGCTGCTGCTCGCGCACGTAGCATCGGCTGTGCCAAGCGAGCAAAACCAGCCGCCGATGGGCACGCCCGCTCCATCCGCTGTTCCGGGAGCGGCGGGCAATGCCCAGCCCGCAGACATGGGACCCAAACTCACACTCGGGCAGGCCGAGCAGGTGGCGATCCAAAACAATCCCCGCATCAGCGTGGCGCGGCTGCTCGCGCTCGCCGCAGGCCAGGTAACCCGCGAAGTCCGATCGGTAGAAATGCCGCAGGCCACGACGGACCTCGATGCGGTGGATGCGCACCAGAACAGCCGCATCTCCGGAGGGCCGTATATAACCGCCTCCAGAATCCTTCCCAGAGCCGCTGCGGGGCTATCGGTGAGCCAGCTGATTACGGATTTCGGGCGCACGCACAATCTGGTGCTCAGCGCGCAATCGCGCGCGAAAGCACAGCTGGAAGACGAGCGCGCCACCGAGCTCGATATCAAGCTCACCGTCGATCAGGCGTTTTACCAGGCGCTGACCACGCAGGCCGTGCTGCGCGTTGCCCGGCAGACGCTGGCGCAACGGCAGGCCACCGGGGACCAGGTGAGCGCGCTGACCAAAGCGAAGATCAAGTCCGATCTCGACCTCAGCTTCGCCAATGTCCAGATCGCGCAGGCCAATCTGCTTCTGCTCGACGCCCAAAATAACGAGCAGGCAGCCATGGCGGCGCTCAACGACGTGCTCGGCTCCGAGACCGATGAGCACTACACGCTGGTGGATGAGAGCGGCGGCAGCCCTCCGCCCGCACCCGGCAATCCCGACGCTCTTCTGGAGACGGCCTTCGGGCAGCGCCCCGATCTGGCCGCGCTCAACGATCACTATGCCGCCGACAAGCAATACGCCACCGCCGAGCGCGACCTCCGGTTGCCCACGGTCTCCGCGCTGGCCGCAGGAGGCGGCGCGCCCGTGCGCGACGATCTTATTCAGTCTTCCTGGTATCTCGGCGCCGGCGCCAACATCAGCGTTCCCGTCTTCAACGGATTTCTCTTCAGCGCCGACGCCAAAGAGGCAAAGCTGCGCGCGCAGGCGGCGCAGGAAAACGTGCGCGCCCTGCGCGACACCATCGCCCGCGATCTGCGCACCGCGGTGCTCAACGCGCAGACGGCCTTTGAGCGCATCGGCGTCACCCAGGGCGAGCTCGACCAGGCCAGCCTCGCCCTCGATCTGGCGCAGGCGCGCTACAAAATCGGGCTGAGCAGCATCGTCGAGCTCACCCAGGCGCAGCTCGCGCAGACGCAGGCCGAGATCGATTTCACCACCGCGCGCTACGCCTACCAGACGGCGCTGGCCGAGGTGCGCTACCAGGTGGGACAGTGAAGAAAAGGGATTAGGGAGTAGGGAGTAGGAAACGCCGGCTCAGTGAAAGTTGAGGCGGGTTGAGGAATTCGAGGCGTGAAGGTCCGAGGGCGGAAACAGTGCAGGGACGGCGTCTTTCTACTCCCTAGAGTTGGTTGCATCAATGGCCTCAGGCTGTTGGGTAGTGTCCCTCAGGGGCTAAAGCCCCAACGTTGATGCGGCCTTTGCGGCCCGACTCAAGTCGGGCCCTTTTACAAAGCCATTTATGCAGCCAGCTCTGCTCCCTATTCCCTGACGCCTGAAACCTGATCCCTGGTTAGGTTAGCCGCGCGCTCTTGCCGCGCGAGAGCACGGCGGCTTTGCGCCGGCCCTCGGAGGCGTGGTCGATCTTCTTCCAGAAGCCGACAAAATAATCCAAGGCCGAAATGATCGAAACCACGACGGTGAAATAAATCGCGGCCACGGCATACCACTTCACCGGAATCACCACCACGCCAATCTGCCAATGATCCCAGCCGTGCGCCAGGATGGCCGAAACCACGGAGGCGATCTGGACCACTGTTTTCAGCTTGCCCAGCTCGCTGGCGGTAATCGTGAACCCCTCCGACGAAGCGATGGAGCGCAGGCCGGAGATAAGAAACTCGCGCGCGATGATGACCACCGCGATCCACACCTTCACCACCTCGGGATTGTAGGCGACGAGCTGAATCAGCGCCGCCGTCACCATGATTTTGTCGGCCAGCGGATCGAGCAGCATGCCCATGGTGGTGATCTGGCCGCGCTTGCGCGCCAGGTAGCCGTCCAGTCCGTCGGTGATCGAAGCCAGCACAAACAGGACGCTGGCTGTAATCTCCTGCGTGCCGTCCGGGCCATGCCAGGGGAAGTGCGGCGACAGAATCCACAGGAACAGCGGGATCATGGCGATCCGGCTCATCGTGATGGAGTTAGGCAAATTCACACATTTCCCCAGAAAATCGCCATTCCCAGACGGAGAGGCACAATTTTGCGGAAAACTTGCGGAAACACAATACCGTAGCAGTAACTGAGATTTTTTGACGTAAGCCGCTGAATGGACATGGGGACCACGGCTACCGCTCCAGTATCGACTACCACTATAAGCGTAATCGCGAGGCATAGCGAGGGTCGTGGCGCCAAAGGTAGGGGACTGCACGGAAAGCAATGCCGGCGCCGAAAACATCTCTGCCTCTACGAGAACGGCAAGTCACTTGCAGGCCGGCCAAGACGCGCTCCCGGGATCAAGCAGAGAAGGCCGCTCAAGCGGAGAGGGATGCCCGTGATCCCGTCAAGATTGAAGGCGCTCGCCTCGCTGCGGCTACGGGAAAAGCAATTCTGCCCTCCTGTTCGTTCGTCCGAGCGCGCGGCGCTGTCAAACACATGAAGGCCTTCCCAACCTTGGATGGAGTTACTTCCAGCCGCGGTTGGGAACGATGCCTATCGGTTCTTTGATGGTGTACAACTGATCTGCCTTCAGGCCGGCGAAGGACTGTCGCTGGCCACTGGGCCAGCGCAGGCTTACATCGGCCGTGAGCGCGCTGCCCAATCCGAAGTGAAGCCGGAAATCGCCGCAGGAGAGAAAGCTGGACTGGCTCTGCAGCTCCTTCATCTGCGTCTTTCCGTTTGCAGTCACCTCAATTCGCGTGCCGATCGCTGTGCGATTGGAGACCGTGCCCTCCGGCCTGATCTTGATCCAGTGGTTCTTCCCGGAGACATCGTTCCGCAACAGCGAGGGCGGTTCCCCCAGATTGACGACCAGCATGTCGATGTCGCCATCGTTATCGAAATCGCCGTAGGCGAGGCCCCTGCTGGAGTGCGGAACCTGGATCGCCGGTCCGGCCTCATCGAACAGCTCCTCGAAACGGCCGTCGCCCAGGTTGCGGAAAAGCAGGAGCGGGCTCTTCGCCGGGGCGTCCGGAAAGTGGAGTTCAAGCTCGGGAACAAGATTGCCGGTCGAGATGGTGATGTCGAACCACCCATCGTTGTCAAAGTCCTCAAAGCCCGCTCCCCAGCTGACAAACCGGTTGTCGACCGCCAGCCCGCTCTCGGGCGTGACAACGTCGAAGTTACCCTTGCCTAAGTTTTTGTAGAGTACGGGAACATCCCCGGCAAAGTGCGTCTTGAGAATGTCCAGGCGGCCGGCGCCGTCATAATCCCCTACGGCCAATCCCATGCCCGACTCGACCTGGCCATCGTCGCTATAGGCCACGCCGCGGACTACGCCCTCTTCGCGAAATGTGCCGTCGCGATTGTTCATGAAGAGAAGGCTCGGAGACGTGTCACCGGCGACATAGATGTCTGGCCATCCATCGTCGTCAAAATCGCCGGCCACCACGGTAAGACCATAGTTGTCCCGCGCGTCCGCAATTCCCGACTCTTTGCTCACGTCGATGAAACCTCCCTTTCCGTTGTTGCGGTAAAGGGTATGTTTGGTGGCGGGGAGCCCATTCGGGCCGCACATGATGGGTACGTTTCGAAAGTAACAGTAGGGTTTTTCGCCGGGACGCGGAGTCTTCCCATATTCGAAGGTGGCATAGCTGGCTACGAACAGGTCCAGATGTCCGTCTCGGTCATAGTCCAGAAAAGAGCATCCGGTCCTGTAACCTGCCGGAATATCCAGTAAACCAGCCTCGCCGGTCACGTCCGTGAAGGTCCCGTTCCCGTTATTGCGATAGAGGACATTGTGTCCCCAATAAGTGAGGAAGAGATCGTCGAATCCGTCGTTGTTATAGTCCCCGACGCACACACCGCACGCCCAGCCGGTTTTCGTCAGGCCCGCTTCCACTGTGACATCCCGAAAGGTGCCGTCCCTGTTGTTGCGGTAAAGACGGTTGGTGATGCCGGGATCGGGTCCTGTGAGCGTGCTTCCGCCCAGAACCAGAATGTCGATCCACCCGTCATTGTCGTAATCCAGGAAGGCACATCCGCAGCCGATACCCTCCAGGAGGAACTCCTTGTGAATGGGGGCGCCATACAGGATGGGGCGATCGAGCCCGGCCATGCTGCCCACCTCAACGAAATGTGCGTTGAAGGGCAAGCCGGATCGCTTGGCGCGCGGCTGAGCGGTCACCGCGTGCTGAATCATGCCCTCTTGTCCAAACGCCGCCGCTGCCGCAGCATTCAATCCACTCAACAGAAACGCTCGCCGCGACTGCCTCATCTACGCTCCACACTGGTCCTCAAAGGAACCTCTACCGTTCGCACATTCACGCAAACACCGGGTAAGGCGTGGAGGACGACCGGGAGGTCACTCACCAAGTGACTCTTAGCGATGGAGAGCGGGCTTTTGCAGTTGGACACTCCGCTCGCCGCTCGTTGGATCGCCGATCGAGTGCGAGCAGTTGAGCGCCGAGGGGCGGGCTGCGCCTCGGCGCCGGGTGGTAAGAAGCTCGATTCCAAGGACTCGAATTGCATCCTCACACATAGTGGATGGTAACGTCCACGGGTGTGCGCGCGGTTCCGGTAATCAGGGGCACGACCGCATAACTTGATTGCTCGATTGGCTCCATCGTTGCCTTCAGCGGATCCGGGGTGGCAACGTGGGCGGATTTTGACCTGGTCGGCAAAAGG
>JASHUF010000033.1 GCA_030040175.1 Acidobacteriaceae bacterium | reverse complement strand
ACTAAATTAATCTCCCAGGACCCTGTCGTTATGTTGCGGCCAAGAAGTCCCGTTAGAAGCTCTGATCCGTTCGCTACGCCCGGGGTCGTCACAAGACTGTTCTCAAACTCCCGATGGGTAACCAGCGAGCCATCCGGATTGCGAACATCGATGGTCCAGTGGCCGTGGACGGTAATGCCTTCGTGGTTTCCCCTGGGAGCCGGTTCCGCCGGAGCCGGCGAGGCTACGGCCGGTGTGACGGGCGCGGTCTTTGCCTGCGCGGTGGGGGAGGTCGCGGCGTTGGAGGAGGGCTGAGCCACAATGCCCGGCGCCTGGGCCGGGCATGCCGCGGCAAGAACGAGAACCAAAGCAGACAGGAGCGCGGAACGAACTCCCCCAAGCGCGACGTTTCGAAGCACACTCAACTTCATGCGACCTCCCTTGCGACCTCAATCGATGCGCGACCGCCCGCAACGGGTCTGGCCCGGGTCCGGTCCATATCCGGTCTGCGGATGGCAACTGCTGCGGAGTGTGCTGCTAAGTGATGGGAACAGCAATAGATTGGCCCTTAACAATTTCTGTATTTGTTCTGTACTGGCCTCGATTGCGAGCCGGGCCGCTCCCGGTGTACGCTGAATCGAAAGGACCTAGCCTGTACTTGTTAGCCTCGCCAGTCGGCCGAGGGTGAACTCCATGCCCGCCCGTTCCTTTCTGAAGTTCGGCTCCTTTGAGGTGGATACCTCCCTGGGGGAGCTGCGAAAGAATGGCCTCCGGCTCCCCATCCAAGAGAAGCCCTTGCGCTTGTTGGCGGCGCTTGCGGAGCGGCAGGGACAGCTGGTCACGCGGGCCGAGCTGCACCAGCATTTGTGGCAGGGCGAGACCTTCGTCGATTTTGACAACGGGTTGAATATTGCGGTGCGTAAGCTGCGCGTCGTCCTGGGCGACGAATTGGAATCGCCCCGCTATATTGAGACGGTTCCGAGACGTGGCTACCGCTTTCTGGCTCCAGTCGAGATGGTTGAGGCAGGGGCCGAGCGGCTGACGCTCCCGGCGGCGCGTGAGGCCTCGTCCCCGGTGGCTCCCGCGGTGAAAGATCAAAACGGGGTGGTGGCTAGCCCGCTGCCTACGATGGAGGCTCGCCAGACACGGGTCCGTCCCGGGATCCGGCGCGCCGTATTGATAGGCGCGGCAGTTCTGGTGATTGCGGGCGCGAGCGCGGCGTGGCTCAACTATAGCCGGCCCGTGCTTTCTTTCAACTCGCGGGATTCCGTGTTGGTGGCCGATTTCGAGAATCAGACGGGGGACCCCCGGTTTGACCAGGCACTCCAGACCGCGTTCACCATCAGCCTGGAACAATCGCGCCATGCCAACATCTTTCCCAGAGCCCGGCTCGGCTCCGTGCTGGAACTGATGGGCAAGACGGCAAGCGAAAGAATCACGCCTGCCCTGGGCCGCGAGATCTGCCAGCGCGAAGGAATTCGCGGGCTGATTACCGCGAGCATCACGCGCACGGGGGACGAGTATGCCCTTTCCGCCGAGTTGGTCGACCCTCAATCGGGAGACACGGTGCGCTCCTACTCGGAGCGCTCCTATGGCGAGGGTCACATCCTCGATGCTCTCGACGTGATCGCGGGTGACATCCGCCAGGACCTGGGCGAAACGCTCTACCAGATCCACGAAAGCACGAAGCCTTTGCCTGAAGTGACAACTCCTTCACTCGATGCATTGCGAGAATATGCGGATGGGTCGGAGTTGTGGCACCAGGCCAAATACCGCGAAGCCACCACTCTGTTTCGTGCGGCGGTGCAGGCGGACCCTGACTTCGCCATGGCCCACGCGGCCTTGGGGAACGCCTATTACAGCTACCTCGCGAACGAACCGCAAAAGGGGGACGAAGAGTTTCAGAACGCCCTGGCGCTGGCTTCCCGAACCACGCAGCGTGAACGGATGGAAATCCAGGCTGAGTATGCGGACGTGCAGCAGCATTTCAACGAGGCGGACCGGCTTTACCGGATCTATCTGAAGCGCTATCCCGACGATTGGACGATGCTCTTGAACTACGCACATCTCCTGCGCACGCACGGTCATGCGGACGTGGCCGTCGGCCAATACCAGCAGATGCTTCGGATGTATCCAAGCGACACCAGAACCCTGGTGGAATTGGCCACCGCCGACAAGACGCTGGGTCTTTTCTCGGCGGCAGTCGACGCCTACAACCGGGCTTTTCAGATTGATCCGGCTTACCTGGCATCGGGCGATGTGAGCCGCGAGTATGGATGTGCGTTGATCCTCAATGGGGAGGAAGAAAGGGCCGCAGAGGAGTTCAAAGCAGAGCTTAGTGACCCCCGGACGCGTGTGGACGGATTGCGGTCTCTTGCCTTTCTTGATCTCTATCACGGAAAGTACGCAAGCGCGCGCCCGCTGCTGGAGGAGGCCCTGACCTACTACGAGAGCCGTAAACCCGCGGACCTGAGCGTGGTTCGCGTCCGCCTGCTGCTGGCCATCCTGGCTGGAGGAGAAGGCGATGCGCGGGGGGAGCGCAGGCAACTCGATGCCGCGATGACGAAGTTTAATGCGATCTCTCCGAAAGTGATTGTTGGCGCATGGATCGGGTCGGAGTATGCGCGTTCCGGTTTCGCTCATCCGGCGGAACAGATTGAATCGACGGTTGCGCCTCTCGTGGACAAGGACAATCCCGAGCAAGTGGCCTTCGAGCATTATGCAGAGGGAGAAATTGCACTCCTGCATGGCGACGATGAAAAAGCAATTGAGCTTTTTAGCGCTTCGGATCGGGAAAAGAGCACGCCCTTCAGCGAGGAAGGGTTGGCGCGCGCTTACCAGGCATCGGGGAATATGGCCATGGCAACCAACCAATATGAGAGATACCTTGCCAGCTCCGAGTATGGTCTTCTCTGGGAACCGCAACAGCGATGGCTCGCCGCCCACTACACGCTGGCGTCCGATTATCTGACCATGGGAGACCGCGTGAAGGCGCGAGCGGCTCTCAATCCACTTCTTTTGCTTTGGAAAGATGCAGACAAGGATTTGCCTCTGCGGAAAGAAGCCCTCGCGCTGAACGAACGTTTGCAATAAGAGGATTGCCTGTGCCGAATCGCGTGCCTTGGGAGGTTCTAAACGAGGTGTTTCTTTGCGGGAATCGCAGGAATCGCGGTGTGACCCAATCGCCTCAATCAAGATCGCTTGAGGCGGTCCAACATTGATCCCTAAAGGAAAATCACGAACGGGCGCAATCCCTTTTCCATCCCGATGAGTGCAGCAGGCGCGCTTCCGGTCGGTTTGTCGCCTATGCGGAAGTTATTACTTCACCACCCCGCTCCTTGTCCCGTGCGACAGGGATGCCTGCAGAGAGCATTTAAGGGCCTCAGTCGCGAGTCCGTTGCGCCGAGCCGCCCTGGAACACCCCTAACCGCTTCTGCGAGATTCGAGCCGGGCGCTCCGCAAGAGGCAAAGCACTTTCAATGAAGAGGCCCATCTCTTTTCCTCATATATATCGATACGCCCATCAGGGCGCGCGTTGGCCCGGTTTGAAGGCATATCGCGGAGCCTGATACGCCTCTTCCTTCGTGAGTGGGACGTTTGGAGCTTTCGCTTCGAATATGAATCGTTCAATGCCGTTTGTACGGAAGAGATCATCCGCCTTCTTTTTCTTGACGCCCATGCTCACGCGGGTCTCAATTTGGACTTCGCGGAGCGACGGCGCGCCGCAGGCCTGGTTCTCCAGGTCCCAACCGAGTGCCAAAAAAAGGATTTATGAAATCGATTCTTGCCGCCGCTTCGTCGTATCCGGCGCTTCTATACAGCGTGAGATTCTTTGAATAGCCATCAACAAGGCGCTTTAATTCCTGAGAGAAGCTCTGCTCAGACTGTTCCCAGGTCATGACCGCGATTAGAACGTGCGACCACCGCCGCGTCAATGACACAGGAGTTGAAAGAATCTGTCAGATAACCGAGCCAGGCAAACTGCCTGCGCAGAGGCGAATAATCCTTGCAAGCAATAGACCCCTCGCTTAGGTTTTCTCTCACGGGGGAAAAGTCTCGTAATCTATTGATTCTAAATATGGTCGGGACAGGCAGATTTGAACTGCCGAGGGCTCGGCATTGCCTCGCGCCCCTCGCCATCAAAATCGGGCATTCGCAAGCGAATGCCAAAGGTTGGGGCGCTTCGTGGGTCGGCACGGAAGCACTTCAGCTCAGTGAATGGAATCGGCAAAATTTCTGAATGGTCGGGACGGGCAGATTTGAACTGCCGACCCCTCGCACCCCAAGCGAGTGCTCTACCAGGCTGAGCCACGTCCCGACACAAGACGAGCCAGTCCGCGACTGCGAACCGGCTCCCGGGGTCAGGCTCTAGTTTACACCGAAGGCAGCGCCCTGCTGCGAAGCCGCGGCCTCAGTGGGAGGGCGGAACGTACTCTTGCGGCAGCGCGGTGCCGGAGCCGAAGAAGAACTCCTCCATCTGCTCCACCAGGAACTGCTGCGCCTGGGGTGTCCAGGGCTGCAGGCGGTACTCGTTCAGGAGCATCTTCTGCCGGTCGATCCACTCGCTCCACGCCGCCTGGGAGACGTTCTTGTAAATCTTCTGGCCGAACTCGGAATCGAAGGGCGGCTCGTCGAGGCCCTCCATCTCCCTTTTGTAGCGAACGCAAAAAACCGTGTGCGCCATCGAAAAGCTCCCGGAAACCATTGTAGGGGATGAAGGGGGCGGCGCGCTTACGGTTGCGGGGGCGGCACGAAATTCCGGCTTGACAACCCTCTTTGGGCAGGTTATTTCTTGGGTCCAAGCGCCTCGCTCCATTCGTGAGTATTCCCGGGCCCACTCCATCGATTTCCCCTAGGTGAGCGAGCTGCATCCGATTTCCGCTCTGAAAGGAGCTTCCCGTGTCTACGAATCCTCAGGTTCCGCCACCGCCGCCCCAGACAGGCCAGTCCGGCCTGAGCGATAACGCCGCCGGCGCGATTGCCTATCTGACCATCATCCCGGCGATCATCTTCCTTCTTGTGGATCCCTATAACAAGAATTCCTTCGTGCGCTTCCACTCCTTCCAGTGCCTCTTTCTCTGCGCGGTTGCGATCGTGGTGGACATCGCCTTCGGCATCTTGCTCGCCATCGCCACCATGGTCTTTCCCATGATGTTTCTGGGCGCCTTCCTGTGGCCGCTGCTGATGCTGTTCTGGCTCGGCGTGGTGATCCTGTGCATCGTCAAGGCTTCACAGGGTGTGCGGTTTCAGCTTCCTTTGATCGGCCCCTTCGCTGCCAAGCAGGCGGGCGCATAGGCTTGCGGGGCGCGCCCTCGCGGCCAACTAACGCCGCCTTCCCTTCTTTCCCTTTCGCCGCTTCGAACGGGGCGCAGGCGAGGAGGCGGGCTTGTCTTTCGTCCTCTTCGGGGCCGCCTTGGGCTTGCGGCCCGTGAGCGGAATCCCTTCTTCTACCAGCGCAAACTGCAGCTTGCGCTCCTGGGCCAGAATGCGGTCAAGGATCACCTGAATGCGATCGCCGGCGCGGAAGCGGCGTCCCCAGCGCTCGCCCACAATTTCATGGGAGCTTTCGCGCCACACGTAGCGGTCGCGGCGCAGCGTGTCCATGGGCACGAGGCCTTCGACGAAGAGATCCGTTAGCTCCACGAAGAGGCCGTATTTGGCGGGGTTGAGCACCAGCGCGGAGAACTCGTCGCCCACGCGGCGGTGCATGAAGCGTACCTTTTTCCACTCCACCAGCTCGCGCTCGGCGTCGGCGGCGCGGCGCTCGGTCTGGCTGCACTCGTCGGCGATCTGCGCGAGTTCAGCTTCCGGGATGGGCGGCTCGCCATGATAGATCGGGTGCCCCACCCTCGCCGCGTCTTTGTCTTTGCGGCTAGGGTGGGATATCTGTGACCACTCTTCGTTTGGATGCGCCTCATTTGGATGTTTCCACGGCGAGCTGTGCCGGCCCTCGGGCACGTGGCCTATGCCGGGGACGCCGGTGCGCAGCAGCGTTTTCGCGATGCGGTGCACAATCAGATCGGGATAGCGGC
>JASHUF010000305.1 GCA_030040175.1 Acidobacteriaceae bacterium | reverse complement strand
AGAACGCCAAGCCGAGCTCCTCCAACCCCAACGCGTCTCCGAAGAGTAAGAGCGCGGAAGCTCCCGGCTCCTTCGACAACATTGCGCGCTTCTTCGGCGGCAAGCCGGGCGCGGGCAGGCCAGGTGCGCCGGCGCGGCCGGCGATGGAGATTCCGGAGCCGGCAGGCGCGGTGGGATTGAAGAAGGGCGCGCGCGTTCGCCATGCCAAGTACGGCGTGGGCGAGGTGCTGATGCGCGAAGGCGAGGGCGAGGACGCCAAGCTGACCATCCTCTTCGAGCGCCACGGCATGAAGAAACTGATGGAGAAGTTTGCGAACCTCAAGAAGGTTTGAATTTCGGCGCGCGATGGATGGCTGCCGCTGCCACGCGCGCTTGCATCTCTTGTGATCGGCCGCCGAAAATCCTGCTATTCTAGGGTTCGAGCCCACTCAAACGGGACGATTGAATACTGCGCGATTGAAAGAGGTTATGCGTGGCCGACACCACAAAGATCACAGACAAGCTGGAACGCAAGAAACTGAAGCGCGCGGCGCGCAAGAAGGCTGCTCCCAAGGCCAAGCGCACCACGCCGCGCGGCTCGCAGAAGAGAAAAGTGAAGAAGATGGCCCGCGGGCAGAGCAAGCGCTAGCGGCGCGCTCTGGTTGACCGTGGGTCCCGGAGGTCGCAGCGCGGATTCCGTCGCCCCTACGGGGCTTTGCTTGGTTTGGTTCGCGTTTCCCAGGATTTCGGTTGTCGTCCGCAGTCGCGGACGACACCTCCATCCTGGGCTATCTTCCCAGCATCCCTCCGGGATGCTTTTCCGCCCGATCAGCGCGGTAGTTGCTAGTTGTCACGCGGCGACGAAGGCCGTACGATTCATACCGACCGGCGGCCGTCTCATCTTTCAACTCCGAGGCTGTATAGTGGGACAATCTCCGCCGCGCGGCGAGTCGAGGAGAATCCCTCTGTCCAGCCAACTGCTTGCCCGCAAATCGATCGATAAGCTGATCCGCGACTCCGAGGATCCCGGCCACGCGCTCCGCAAGAGCCTCGGGCCCTGGTCGCTCACCGCGCTCGGCATCGGTATCGTCATCGGCTCGGGCATCTTCACCGTGATCGGCACGGCCATCTCCGGCGAGCAGTTCGACACCTCCAGCATGCTCAACACGCCGCTGGCCAGCTTCATCATCACCCACACCGCGCTCGCCGGCCGTCCCGGCGCAGGACCGGCTATCGCAGTCTCCATGGTTCTAGTGGCCTGCGTGTGCGCCCTCACCGGCCTCTGCTACGCCGAGCTCGCGTCCATGATTCCCATCGCCGGCTCGGCTTACACTTACACCTACGCCACGCTCGGCGAGCTCATCGCCTGGGTCATCGGCTGGGATCTCATCCTCGAGTACGCCGGAGCCAACATGAGCGTCAGCGTCGGCTTCGCCGCCCACGTCGTCGACCTTCTCGATTGGTTCAATCTGCACCCCAGCGCAAAGTGGATCTCCCCCGCCTGCCTTCCAGATGGCCTGCAGGACTTCGCCGGCAACAACATCTACAACCCCGGCTGGCACTTCGGCTTCAACATCCCCGCCTTCCTCATCGTCATGATCCTGACGGTCATCCTCGTCCGCGGCATTCGTGAGTCTGCCGAGACGAACAACATCATGGTCGGGCTCAAACTGGTCGCGATCCTCATCTTCGTCTTCGCCGCAGTCGGCTTCATCCATCCTTCCAACTGGCATCCCTTCAGGCCCAACGGTTGGACGGGCGTGCTCACCGGCGGCTCCATCATCTTTTTCACTTACATCGGCTTCGATTCCGTCTCCACAGCCGCCGAAGAGTGCCGCAATCCCCAGCGCGATCTGCCCATCGGCATCATCGCCACCCTCGTTGTCTGCACCGTGCTCTATGTTGCCGTCGCCGTGTGTTTAACGGGACTCGTCCCCTGGCGCTCCATGGTCGGCGACGCCGCGCCCGTCGTCAACGCGCTCAAAAAACTCTCGATCCTTCCCGGCGGGCACATGCTCCATTGGGTTCGGCTCTTCGTCCTGATCGGCGCTCTTCTGGGCATGATCTCCTCCATTCTCGTCTCCCAGATCGGTCAATCGCGCGTCTGGTTCTCCATGTCGCGCGACGGTCTGCTGCCGAAGGTCTTCTCGCGCGTCCATCCCCTCTTCCGCACGCCCGCCTTTTCCACCTGGGTCGCCGGCTTCGTCGTCGCCATTCCCGCGGGTCTGTTCGACATTGGAACTCTCGCCGACCTCTCCAACATCGGCACACTCTTCGCTTTTGTCCTGGTCTCCATCGGCGTCATCATCCTTCGCTATCGCGAGCCGGAACGCCGCCGCAGTTTTGTCGTGCCCGGCGGCCCAAAACGAAAGATGAGCAATATTGAAACGGTAGTCCGCGTCGCCGCTGGAATTGGAATAGTTGCTATAACGCATTATTTGATTGGCTTTCTACCTTGGGATTATCTCCGCGCCGTTCTCTTCGTCGCGCTCTACCTGGCCTTAATTATTTGGCTCTGGCGGACTATGCTTCTTATTCCCGCGCTCTCCGTCGTCTTCTGCTTCCTCCTCATGGCCGGTCTTCCCATCATCACCTGGCTCCGCTTTTACATCTGGCTCGTCATCGGCCTGTTTATCTACCTCTCCTATGGGCTCTTCCGATCTGAATTCAATACGCCGAGGGTTCCTCTCGCCATACCGCTTTGGGCCACCCTGCTATTAACTGTGGTCACCCTTGGGCTGTTCCCGTTGATGCTGCTCCTCATGCAGGCAAGCTACGTGCGAGCAATCGGCGGGAGCAGGAATCCTCAAATCCTCTGCATTCTGGTAATCGGACTCCTGCTCGCATCGGCCATCTTGGTACCATATTCACTCCAATACGCAGTCAAACTCGTATGGCTTGCGTTGATTGGGGTTGTTGCAGCGCTCCTCGCAATCAATTTCAGATTAGTGAGCCACTATAACGCAGTTGAACCGATAGGACTCCGCCTGAGCAAGGTACTCACAATTCTCCTTGGCGTCTTCTACATCCAACATCACCTGACCCGTATCGCAGATTGGAAGAAGACCGGAAGACTTCTGGCTTAGCAGCTCGTCATCGGCCTCTTCATCTACTTCCTCTACAGCCGCCACCGCTCCGAGTTCGCATCCAATAAACTGTCGTCCTGAATCGCCGTCAGGCTATTGGGTCGATCAAGGAAAATGGAAATAGCGGGTGCCCCCGGTCCCTCGCACTTGGGGACCGGGGAGATTAAGCTGACTCGCCGTCCTAACTCCGCCAACTCCGCCAACCCCGCTCGTCCCGCTACACTCTAAAGATGGATGACATTCGCGAGTTCATCCGCAGTCTTCCCAAGGCCGAGCTGCACCTGCATCTCGAAGGCACCATCCTGCCTTCGACCCTGGTGGAGCTGAGCCGGCGCCACGACGCGCGCCCGCTCACGCTCGCCGAAGCCGAAGCGCTCTATGAATTCAATGACTTCACCGGGTTCATCGAGTCCTTCAAGGCCGTCACCCGGCTGCTCACCGGGCCCGACGACTACGAACTGGCCGCATGGCGGATGATCGAGCATCTGGCCGCGCAGGGGGTGGTGCACGCGGAGGTGTACATCTCCGTGGGCGTCATCTATATGTGGCGCAATCACGATCCGGCGTGTTTCGAGCCGATCTTCGCCGGCCTCGAGCGCGCACGGGAGCGGGGAAAACGCGAGCTGGGCTTCTCGCTCTACTGGATCTTCGACGCCGTCCGGCATTTTTCCGTGCCCGAGGCCGAGCGCGTCTTTCGTAAGGCGGCCGAGCTGCGCGCGGAGTTTCCCTCGATCATTGGCATCGGCCTGGGCGGCGACGAGCGCCAGGCCGGATCGGCGCCCTTTGCGGCGCTTTATGCCCAGGCGCGCGCCGCGGGCCTGCGCCTGACCAACCACGCCGGCGAGACCACGGGACCCGAGGCCATCCGGGAAGCGCTCGCCGTCGGGTCGGAACGCATTGGCCATGCGCTCTCAGCTATCCAGGATCCGGATCTCGTCCAAGAGTTAAGAGTGCGGCGCATCCCGCTCGAGCTCAACCCCACCTCGAATGTCCGCACCGGCGTCTGCCCGTCGTTTGCCGCACATCCCCTGCGCCGCTACTTCGACCAGGGGCTGCTGGTGACGCTCAACTCCGACGACCCGGCTTTTTTCGGCTCGGACCTGGCCAGCGAATACCACCTGGCGCACACCGAGCAGGGATTTACGCGGGATGAACTGCGAAAGCTCGCAGCCAACTCCCTGCGCGCCAGCTTTCTTCCCGATGGGGAAAAAGCCGCGCGGTTGGACCGGATGGAAACTAATGTGTAAACCATCGAGTGGTTTCGCGCGCCGGCAGTGACGCAGAATTCACATGAACTGCGCTATCATGAGGGCAAGCGGGAGGCCAGGCTGGATGTCGCGCGAACCGGAATTCGTTACACCCGCGGAAGAGGGCGCCGCAGGAGAAAAGTGCGCCCGGTCCGCCCTGCGTGTGATTACGTGGTTCTCCGCGGGCATGGCGTTGGCCGTGCTGGGCATCTTCGTGGGCAGTGAGATTCGCAGCCGGGCCAGGTTCCGCAAGCGCACCCCCTACGACTTTTACTCCAATGCCGGCGAGCAGCAGGCCAGCGAATTCGGCATGGGCATCTAAAGCGCTTTCTCGGCCATCGGCCTGAAAAACAGGCCTCTATCCCTCCCAAGTGCGCTTTTTCCAACGCCAGGCTCCCGGGATGGCGCCGGCGTGTCTTACTTCAGCCGCGAGGAATCGCGCACGATCAGCTCCGGCTCCAGGACCACCGTCCGCGGACGCGCGGGAGGCTTCTTGAGAAGCGACACGATCATCTTTGCCGTGCGCTCGCCGATCTCCCTCGACTTCTGGTCCACGCTCGAGAGCGGCACGCGCAGCTTGCTGCTGTAATGGAAGTTGCCGCAGCCCACAAGGGCCAGGTCATTCGGAATGCGCAGGCCGGCCTCCATGGCCCGCACCATG
Source organism: Acidobacteriaceae bacterium (assembly GCA_030040175.1). Lineage (GTDB taxonomy): Bacteria > Acidobacteriota > Terriglobia > Terriglobales > Acidobacteriaceae > Telmatobacter. The sequence goes on along the minus strand of JASHUF010000305.1, from coordinate 2,674 downwards.
GCCCCTGTGGCCACTGTGTCGTTGAAGCAGAAGAGTCCGTCGGGGCGGGGCCGCAGGGCCAGCACCTCTTCCATCGCCCGTTTTCCGCGCGTTTCCCCATCGGAGTCCAGGGCTTCGCCGCAGGCGACAACATATCTCTCGGCAACCGGCATGCCGTGTTTCGCGAGCGTATCGCGGTATCCTTGCGCCCGGCCGTTACCCACCCGGGTCATCGGCCCGCGAATATGAGCGATGCGTTTGCAGCCCTGGGCAACCAGATGGCCCGTGGCCAGCACTCCGGCCCGGTAGTCGTCCACGCCTACGAAGTTCGAAGCGAATCCCTGAAAGCTGCGGTCGACGAGAACCAGAGGCACCCCGGCTGCGACGATGCGCCGCAGGTTATGCGGATCTCGCTCGCACGAGGCGACGACGAAACAGTCGAGGCGGTGGGACAGCATGTGCTCGATCTCGTCCTGCTCCAGCTGCGGATCGCTCTCTGAGGAAGAAACGATGAGGAAGTAATCTTTTTGCCGGAGCGTAGCGGCCAGCGCCTTGGCGATCTCGGTAAAGAAGGGATGGATCAGGTCGGGAACCACCAGGCCGATGAGCGAACTGCGTCCGGTTACCAGGCTGCGCGCCATCAGATTGGGGCGATAGTTCAGCTCCTTCACCCGGTCGAGAATCCGCGCCCTCGTCTCCCTGGCAATGTCGGGGCGGTCCCGCAGCGCCCGCGAGACTGTCACCACGGATACACCGAGCGCATCGGCAATGTCTTTGAGACGCGTGACCATACGCAGTATTCATTCCATCTTAACCAACCCGCTTGCAGGCAGGGGCGGGCCGCCACGGGAAAATGGAGACGCAGAGGGCGCCCTCCTCGGAACCCCTGCGCCCACGGGAATTCCTGGAACTGGTTGCATCAAATGGCTTTGTAAAAGGGCCCGGCTTGAGTCGTGCCGCAAAGGCTGCGCAAAATCAACGCGCGGCTTTAGCCGCTGAGGGACGTTTTTCGCTTCGGTCCTCGCCAACTGCCATTTTTCAGCAAGCTCTTCAGTCGTGCCGATGAGCGCCAACAAAATCGCGGCCTTTAGCCCCTGAGGGACACTACCCAACCGCCTGAGGCCATGGATGCAACCAACTCTAGAGTGGCCCAGGCGAGATGGCGCCGGCGCCGGTGCGCGGGGTGCCGTTGAGGCTGCCAAACCAAGCCACCCCGCAGCCTACGAGCGCAGCGCGGTCCATAAGCTCGGAAATGCGCAGCTCGGGCGCCTTCTCCGGCAGGCGCGCGCGCACGGCCGGCAGGAACCACTGCGCTGCGTGGGCGATGCCGCCTCCGAGCACGACCACTTCCGCGGCAAACGCGGCCAGCACCGTGCCAATCACCTGGCCCAGGTGCGCACCGAGTTCGGCAAAGGCGTCCCGGGCTGCCGGGTCCTCCGGCGCTGACGCGGCCAGCTCGGCCGGGGTGCGAATCTTCCCTGTACGGCGCACATAGGCGGAAGTGATGGCCCGAGCCGAGACGAAATCCTCAACTATTCCACTTTCGTAAGGTGAGTTCCAGATTTCGCCGTCCTTGGGGACGCCGCGGCCTTCGGTCACCACCTGGCCGCCGACGGCGAAGGCGGAGCCGATGCCGGTTCCCAGGGTCAGGCCGGCGGCGCGATCGAATCCGCGCGCTGCGCCGGCTCCCATCTCGCCGAGAAGATAGGCGTTGGCGTCGTTGAGAAACTTCACCTCGCGCGCCTCGCAGCCGAAGCGCGCAGCAAGAGCGGGGCGAAGATCCACGCCGTAAAGATAGGGCAGTTTATGCCGCATCCGGCTGATGCCGGCCTCGAGATCGAAAGGACCGGGCACAGCTAACGTGGCCGCGATACCCCCGTCGAACCCGCCTGCGGCTTCAGAGCCCAATGCGGCAAGAAGGTCGATGAAGCCGGCGCTGCTTTGAATCGCGTCGTGGTGCGCACTCACAACCGGTCCGAGGCAAAAGCCGGCGTCGCGGCAGACCGCGGCGGCTGCGTGGCTGCCGCCCACATCGAATGTGAGCACACGATTTTTCCCTGTACCGGCCATACGCCAACCCCAAAAAGCCCGCTATGAGACCGTTCCCATATCGCCTGAGAGATGTCGCCATTTGTACCATAAGCGGCCCAAACCGCGGCAACCCCGCTGGAAATACCCGCGAACCTCGGTTGTGGCGGGCAAGCGGCCCGGCTCGAGCCCCACGCGGGATTCTTCTTTCGTTTTCAGCCTCTCTGGCCGCAAGATGCAGAAATGGCGAAACGTGGTAACGATCCCGGACCGTCTGCCCCGGATTCAGGCGGAGGAGGGCGAAGAAGGCACGAAAGGCGCTTCTAGAACTGGTTGCACAAATGGCGTTTTGAAAGGGCACGACTTGAGAGCTTGCTGAAAAAAGGGTATCGAGGAGCCTGTATCAGGGCATGGCTTCAGCCGTGCCGCAAAAGCTGCGCAAAATCAACGCGCGGCTTTAGCCGCTGAGGGACGTTTTTCGCTTCGGTCCTCGCCAACTGCCATTTTTCAGCAAGCTCTTGAGTCGTGCCGATAAGCTGTATACCGAAGCCACTGAAGTCAAGCGCCGATTTCAACAAGAAATCGGCACCCCGGAAAGCGCCGAAAACAGCTATATCCGAAGGAGAAATGCCTTAGTTGATGACGACCTCCGTGCGGTGCTTGCAGC
>JASHUF010000304.1 GCA_030040175.1 Acidobacteriaceae bacterium | reverse complement strand
ATGCCAGCCGGATTTTTTCTCACTGCCGCTGCTCTGGTCCTGTTTCCCGGTTCCACGCAACGCGCCGTCTTCGTCCTGTGCGGGCTGGCGGTTGAAGCGCTCGGCCTGGGCGTGGCTGTACGGGGACACATGCTCGCGCGTGGAGACAACCGGCGATGAATCCCGTCGTGCCCGTTCCTCCGCTGCAGGCTCCGCTCTCCGAAGCCGTACCCGGCCTCGCGCTGGTTCTCCTGCTCCTCGCGCCGCTCTCGATCGCCGGCCTGGCTCTCATTACCACCGGCCTGGGGCGCTCGCGCTCCGCGGCCCAGGCGCTGCTGGGCAGTCTCTCCATCGTGGCGGTGGCGGCAGTCGCCTTCGCCCTCGTGGGCGCGGGCCTCGCCGGCAATCACTCCGGTTTGAGCCACTCCATGCACCTGGCCGGCAAGCCGTGGAACTGGGCCGGCGCCGGGCCGTTGTTCCTCCGCGGCCTCCGCTTCGCGCCGGCGCAAACGCAGCTCCAGATTCTCTTTGAATTTCTCGCGGTCATGCTCGCTGCGTTGATTCCCTGGGGATCGGGCGCGGACCGCCTGCGTCTTGCCGCCGGCTGCGCCGTCTCGGCAGTTCTGGCCACCCTGGTTTTTCCTCTCGTCGCCCACTGGATGTGGGCCGGCGGATGGCTCGCCCAACTGGGCGCGAACTTCTCCCTCGGCGCCGGATTTCTTGATCCCGGCGGCGCCGCGGCAGTGCACGCGCTCGGAGGTCTGAGCGCTCTCGCCGTTGTCTGGATCGTCGGACCGCGCCGCGGCAAGTTTCCCAAGGAAGGCTTCTCGACCGCCATGCCCGGCCACCAGGTGGTCTACGTGCTCTTCGGCTGCTCGCTCTGCCTCGTGGGCTGGCTCGCATGGAACGCCGCCGGGGCCATCTTGTGGCTCGGCGCCCCGCTCACCGCCCTGCCGCTCGACGCCATCAATACCGTGCTTTCCGCCTCCGCCGCGCTTCTGGCCACGCTCGCTGTCACCCGCTTCCGCTTCGGCAAGCCGGACGCCAGCATGTGCGCCAACGGCTGGCTGGCGGGCCTGGTCGCCTCCAGCGCCTGCGCCGCCCTCGTCACCCCGGGTGAGTCGATCTTTGTCGGCGCCGTGGCCGGCATTGCCACCCCGCTTCTGGTGGAGCTGCTCGAGCTCGCACTCTCCACCGACGATCCCTCCGGAGCTATCGCCGTGCACGCCGTGGCCGCTCTCTGGGGGCTTCTCGCGGCCGGCTTTTTTGCCCCCCAAACCGGCCAGGTGCTGGCGCAACTGGTGGGCATCGCCGCCCTGCTCGGCCTGGTCCTCCCCGCCGTCTATCTTCTCTTCTTCCTGCTCAATCGCGCCGTTCCCTTCCGCGTCGATCCCGACGGCGAGCGCATCGGCATGGATCTGCACGAACTTGGCGGCGGCGCCTATCCCGAGTTCGTGATTCACCGCGACGAATCCTACCGGTGACAAACGATGGGGGTATCATCTGGGTATGGAGACGCCTCCGATCCCCGAGACTACAACGGCGTGCCGCTTCCCAGCGATCGCCGCACGTCAGTCCGAACTGCCGAGGCTTTGTTGCGAATTTCATGTACGCCGGCTTGAAGTTTTCGGTTCGGCCACCCATGGCGCGTTCGATCCTGAAAGAAGCGATCTCGATTTCCTTGTTGAGTTTGAACCGCTCCAGCCTGCGTCGTATGCCAACTCCTTTTTTGGCTTCAAAGAGGCGCTGGAGCAGCTTTTGGGACGGCCTGTAGATCTGGTCGTTCTCACCGCCATCCGCAATCCGTACTTTCTCGAGAGCGTCCAGCAGAGCAAGTCTCTCCTCTATGCGGCTTGAAGCGCGAAAGTATCTTTACGACATTCTGGAAGCCGCGGCGCTAGCCGCTCAGTTCACTGGTGGGAGGGAGTTTGCCGACTACCAACGCGATCCAATGCTTCGCCTGGCTGTCGAACGTGCCTTCTCCATCATCGGCGAGGCTCTTCTGCAGTTGTCTCGTGTAGACGCCGCTCTTTGCGCCAGAATTACCGGCTTCCGCAAGATTGTCGCCTTCCGCAACATCCTCGTCCATGCCTATGCGCAGATCGATGACCGGATCGTTTGGGGTATTGTCCAGTCGGAATTGCCTGTTCTTTTCCGTGAAGTGACTGCCCTGATGGACGAGGCGAGCCGCCTGTAGAGACCTTCCCGCATCGGCCGGATGCAACGAAAGTCCTCTTTCGCCGGATTTGTGGACTTCCTATAATCGATACCTATAGTCGGTTTGCCAATGATAGGTTTATTCGCCCACCTGTTTTACCCCTGGGGACTGATCCTCCAGATCCTGGCCATTGTCCACTTCATCCGGCGCCGGCCCGATACCTACTGGCTTTTTATTGTGCTGTTTCTGGGCCCCCTGGGCGCACTCGTCTATTTGTTCGCCGAGGCGCTGCCGGATGCCGAGCTGCTGGGCCAGTCGCTCAAGGCATTCCCCCGCCGCAAGCGCATCCGCATGCTGGAAACCGCCATCCTTGACAACCCCTCCACCGGCAACTTCGAGGAGCTCGGCGACCTCTACCTGGACGACGGCAAAATCCGCCAGGCCCACCACGCCTACGACAAAGCCATCGCCGCCCGCTCCACCACCCTCGACTGCTTCTACCGCCGCGGGCTCTGCGCGCTCCAGTTGGGAAACGCCCCGGCCGCGCTGCCCGATCTGGAAATGACCGTGCACAGGGATGCCGCGCACGATTTCCATCGCGCCGCCGGACTGCTGGCTCACGCCTACGCGCAGACCGGGCAGCCGGAGAAGGCGGAAGCGATGTTCCGCCGCGCGATCGATCGCTCGACATTCTCCGAGACCTATCTGAACTATGCCGCTTTCCTGGCCGCGCAAGGGCGCAATGCCGAGGCGCGCCAGTGGGCGCAAAAGGTGCTCGACAAGAAGCCGACCATGCCACGCTATCTGCAGCGCCGCGAGCGGCCCTGGTTTCGCCGCGCCGGCGCTCTCCTCAAGCGCGTGCCGGCCTGATGGCGCTCGCGAAATCAGACCGCTCTCGAAATCAAACCAAGTCCCAAAGCTGCAGGGTTGCCCCATCCTTTCGCCGCTCCTGGGAGAAAGGGCGGGAGACCGCGAATCTCACCTCACCGCCGCGCCAGCAGCAGCATGAGGACGAACAGCGCCACCGGCGCCAGCGCCAGTCCCGCATAGAGCAGCAGCTTGCGCCCGCCGGGCAGGAACCGCCGGCGCAGCATCGGCCTGCGCGCGCCCTCCTCCACGCCCACCTGCTCCTGGTGCTCGAGATCCCAGGCCATCTCGGCTGCGGTCGCGTAGCGGTGCCGCGGATCGCGCTCGAGCGCACGGAAAAGAATCTCCTCGAGCTCGGGCGAGACCTCCGGATTGAGGGTCCGGATCGGCTCCGGATCCTTGATCACGCGCTCGTTCATCACCGCCAGCGGATTCGGCCCGGTGAACGGCGGCTGGCCGGCCAGCATCTCGTAAAGCATCACACCCAGCGCATAAATATCGCTGCGCTGGTCGCCGCGCTGCCCTTTCACCTGCTCCGGCGCAATGTAGTCGGGCGTGCCCAGGGCCGGTGAAAGGCCGGTGTAGGTCAGCCGCCGCGCCTCCTCCTTCATGGCGATGCCGAAGTCGATCAGCTTGATTGAGCCGTCCGCGCCCACCATGATGTTCTCCGGTTTCAGGTCCCGGTGCACCACCCCGTGCTTGTGCATGTAGTCAAGGGCGTCGCAGATGTTCAGCGCGATGGCCACCGCACGCTCGACAGGCAGCTTGCGCTCTTCATTCAAAATCGCCCGCAGCAGCCGTCCCTCCACCCACTCCATGACCATGTACAGACGGCTGCGCTCTTCGCCGTCGAAGGTCTTCACGATGCCGGGATGGTCCAGCTCCTGCCCGATCTGCTGCTCGCGCTCGAATCGCTCCAGCAGTACCGGGTCGGCTTCGAGCTCCGGAAGCGGAATCTTGATGGCCACCGTCCTGCCGTCGCGCATGTCCGTCGCCTTGTAAAGCGTCGACATCCGGCTCTGGGCGACGGGCGCCTCCAGGCGATAGTGGTCCAGCGTGTCCCCGGCTTCAAGCGTGATGGCCATTACCCATTGCATAACAAATTTGATCCTTTCGCGCGAGTCATAAGGAAAAAGCAAGGGAAACGCAGGGAAATCGGTAAGATTGGCAAGGGCGGACCGACGGGCGTGCAGCTCGCCGGGAGGGCCCCGCGGCCACGGAACAGGAAGCCTGCATCCTGCGTACTCCTTTACGGGAGCTTTTCGAGGGAGGTGAGCATGTTCTGCAGCGGATGTGGTCAGGAAATGGCGCCGGGCCAGGCCTTTTGCGGCAGTTGCGGACGCCCCTCTGCAGGCGTAATTCCGCCGGTTCCCGGTTTCCAGTTTCAGCTTGAAAACTATGCCGGTAAAGTGAAAACCCTCAGCATTTTCTGGTTCGTCTATGCCGGGCTCACGCTTTTGGCCGGCCTTGCCGGACTCTCTTTCCTGCACGCCTTTTTCTCCGGCGCTTTCGGCAACTACATGCACGGTCCCCTGCCGCCGGAATGGCTCGGACCCATGATCGTGCACCTCGCCATCCCCTTCATCCTCCTGCGCACCGCTCTCGCCGTGGCCGCCGGCTGGGGTCTGTTGGAGCGGGCTGCGTGGGGCCGAATTGCCGCCATTGTGGCCGCCATTCTCAGCCTGCTCAAATTCCCCTTCGGCACCGCGCTGGGCATCTGGACGCTGCTGATGTTGATCGGCTATCGCAATGCCACCCTCTACGACCAGCTCTGAGAGACAGGGGTCAGCCCTCAGCTTTCAGCTTTTCCACGATGCTGGGTGCCCCAGGTCCGGATTTTCGGACCTGGGAAAACACAAGCCCATCCCAACCCGCTGACCCGCCAGCGCGAAGCATTTAGAATTTCCGCAATGGCCTTTCCCGCCACGCGCATGCGCCGTCTGCGTCAGAGCGAGCCGTTGCGCGCGCTGGTGCGGGAAACTGCGCTCGCGCCGGGCGACCTGATCTATCCGCTCTTTCTCTGCCCCGGCAAGGGCGTGCGCCGAGCCGTCAGCTCCATGCCCGGCGTCTTCAATCTGTCGGTCGATGAGGCGGTGCGCGAAGCCGAAGAGGCCGCCGCGCTCGGCCTCGGCGGCCTGCTGCTCTTCGGCCTTCCCGAAAGCAAAGATGAAACCGGCTCCGGCACCTGGGACGAAGACGGCATCGTGCAGCAGGGTCTGCGCGCGCTCAAAGCCTCTGCCGCGGCCAAAAAGCTCGTCCTCATCGCTGACGTCTGCCTGTGCGAGTACACCAGCCACGGCCATTGCGGCGTCGTCATCAAAAGCGGCGACAGCTTCGCCGTCGACAACGACCCCTCCCTGGCGCTGCTGGCGCGGACCGCCGTGAGCCTGGCCCAGGCCGGCGCCGACGTGGTGGCGCCCAGCGACATGATGGACGGCCGCGTGGGGGCTATCCGCAAAGCCCTCGACGGCGCGGGCTGCGCGCAGACGCCCATCCTCAGCTACGCCTCCAAGTTTGCCTCGGCCTTTTACGGCCCTTTCCGCGAGGCGGCCGACTCCGCGCCCCAGTTCGGCGATCGCAAAACCTATCAAATGGATGGCGCGAACTTCAAAGAAGCGATGCGCGAGATCGAGCTCGATCT
>JASHUF010000303.1 GCA_030040175.1 Acidobacteriaceae bacterium | reverse complement strand
CCGTACCCCCGCGTCGCCGCCAGCCGCCTGTCTGCTTGTGCCCGGCGCGCACGCGCGCGCACCACAAGCGTCGATGTTTCTGCATGCATCTTCGCAATGAGAGCTTTGGGAGGGCGTGAACCATGGCGCAAACCATCCATCTTGCGCAGGCGGCCATTGTCTCCGGCGCTGCGGCCGGCATCAAAGTCGAGGAGATTGTGCTCGGCGGCGTCACCATCGGCCAGCTCACCCTCGAAGGCACCACCCTCGAAATCGCTTCCGCCAGCGCCGCGCTTCAAGCCGTGCGCGTCGTCATTCACCTGGATTTTTCCTTCGACTGGTGGATCAATCTCGGCTTCTGGAGCGACTCCGGCAGCGCCAGCCTGGGCAGTCTCTCCTTCGCTCTCGATCTCGGCAATGTCGCCATCCCCTCCCTTGGCAACATTCCCCTCTCCGTTCCGAACATCGCCATCGCCAACCTGAGCGCCGTGGTCGCACCCGTCGCTGCGGCCGATCTCGGCGGTGGAACCTTCACCGCGCTCACCGCAGCCAATGTCGACCTTCCCAAAAGCGGGTTCACGCTCGCCGGCTTCGCCGTCGGCGGAGTCACCGTCGCCAACGTCGAAGTTCCTCAGGCCGCAGCAGCCGTCGTCTCCATTCAGGACTTCCATCCCAACGGCAACCTCGTGCTGCCCCGCGCATCTCTGGGCCCGCTGCAGATCCCCTCTGTCACCACGGCCGACGTGCAGACCACGGCAGCCATCGGCTTCAATGGCAATGCCGGGCAGCAGGGTCTGGGCCTGAGTCTCAGCGCCTTCGGCGGCACCTTCGGCGTGACCCCCACGGTCTACGTCAGCATCGGTGCGCTCGAGCTCCAGGGCGTCTCGCTCTCGGGCTCGGTGGCCAAGGCCATCCTCGACACCATCGGCGTGCCCGTCGAGCTTCGCGGCATCAACCTGAGCAGCATCGACATCGGCCAGATCACTGCGGCCAATATCACCTTCTAGACCTCACCCAAGGAGATCATCCGATGGCTCCCATCAATTCGGCGGAATTCGAAGCCCTCTGGCAGAGCGCGCAGGCACAACCCCGCTTTCGCAAGGTGGAGACGCCCCCCATCCAGGCCGATCTCTCACTCACCGGAATCCTGAATCAGTACATGGCCATGGTCGCCCGGCAGCGGGAGTGGGGCAAAGTCAGCCAGCAGGACTTCAACGACCTGACCACCGCCATCGACACGCTGAAATCGGTCCTGACGCGCATCAACGACCGCGCGCTCGTGGCCGATGCGGCAGCGCAGAACCTGGCCGTCATTCAGCAGAAATTGGGCGGTAGGGTGGGCTAGGGCAAACGCCGGCAAGCGCTCGAACCGAGCGCGGCTCAGCGCGCCATGGCAGCCGCTGGCGGCCGCGTCTTTGCCCGATCGAGAAAGATGCGCATGCGCAGCGCTTCAGCTCTTTGCGCCGCCACCAGCCGCATCTGCCGGCGAATGTGGTCCTCGTCGTCGAGCTGCATCACGTTGGCTTCGTCCTGGGCTGCGTCCCGCTCCAGGCGTGCCACGCGCTCCTCCACCGTCCGGCGGAAACGGGGGCTGATCTCATAACTTTCGAAGGCGGCGCAATTGACCATCACGGCAAGCTCCTCTGGGGATGGAAACCGGGGCACGAAATTTTTTTCTTCGGACCCTCAAGTTTCCCGAGCTATTGCCGATATTACCGACAAGCTAAATTGCGCGCCAGATTACGCCGTAATCCTCCATCGGTAATTAACTGTGCGGAAACAGGACAGAAATTGCGAAAAAATTCTGCGCTTCTCAGAACCATCTGCAGTGAGTGTTCTGAATCGAAACACTCCCTGCTCGCAACCGCGACAGCACTGTCCTGCATGAGTGCTCTGTTTGCCTGACCGGCTCTGCGCTTTTTGATTGGACCTGGATCCCGCGTGTGTCCTCGCCTCGTCTCGCGCGCCACGCATGCGTGGCTACTGCTCCGAGGCCTCCTGCGGCGGAGTGGCATAGTAGCCCTTGCGCACCTGCACCTTCATGCCCTCGCCGCATTCGACAGCGAGATGCCGGAAGGTCCCGTCCAGCTTGGTGTTCGTGGGCGTGTAGCTGGCCACGTACTGCGTGCGCAGCTCGTCTTCGATCTGCGCGAACGCGGCCTCGAGCTTCGGCCCGTTGTTGCCCACGTCGATGACCCGCCCGCCGGTTTCGTCGGCAATTTTCTTCGCTGCCGAGTAGCCCGTGTACGCCATCCCCTGGCTCCAGTACATGGCCCTGTCGGCAATCAGAATCACATAGACGATCACGTTGGAGCGCTGCGCCGCGGCAATGGCATCGGCAATCTTGGTATTGCTGCCCTCATCCTCGCCGTCGGTGAGAATGATCATCGCCTTCCGTCCGGTCTGCTGCACCAGCTTTTCGGTCGAGGCCAGGTAGATGGCGTCGTAGAGCAGCGTGCCCTTGGGATCGCCCACCGTGGGCACCGTTCCCCCGCCTAAGCCGGGAATCCCCGATCCGTTGCCGCCCGCGGTGTTGATCTCGGCC
>JASHUF010000302.1 GCA_030040175.1 Acidobacteriaceae bacterium | reverse complement strand
CGAGACAGCGCTCCACGTCGAGGACGAAGATGACGGCGTCTTCAAAGGTGCGGATGGGCCGGCTCGAGGCCCAGCCGCGGCCCACGGGATCGGAAAGGATCGATGGAGCGCGGCCCACCTGCATGGAGGCGTGAAGGTAGCGGCGCAGGATGCTCTCCGTGTGCCTGCGGTAAAAGGCGAGACTGACCGCCGGTTCCGGCTCGCCGGCCTCTGAAGGGAGCGGACGAGGACGACGGCGTTCCGCCTGGGCGGCGATGCCGGCCCAGTCCGGGGTCAAGTCTGAGGCCAGGGCGGGGGCCAATTGCAGGGCTGCGCTCATCGTGCGCCTCCCGCCGCCGCAGCCACGGCCCAGATCTTGGGAATGGTTTTTCGTGCGGGCCGGCCGCGCTTCTTGCGGCTCTCCGGCGCCGGAAAGTCTCTCAGCTTTTCCTCACATCCGTGGCAATAAATCGCTCCACCGGCCTCGGCGCGGTAAAACAAGCTGCCGCACCCCTCGCAAATCTTCAACTGCACCCGCAATTCCATGCCCGATTCTCCGTAATGCTCGAGCGCCTCGCAGATTCACCCGCGGGGTGGTGAGAAGCGTGCGGCAGGACCAGCCGGGCTCTGTGCCCGGCGGGGGAATTGGCTTGCGTCGTTGCTCCCTTGGGTTATGACTCGTGGCCTCAGCGCAACGCAGATCGCAGGAAGCTGGCACTGGCGCAGGCACGCGGCCAGCCTGCGTCCGTGGAAGGAGAGTGGAACAGAGAGTTGAAGCAGACGGATAGATCATAGGTATATCTTCCCGCCGGTGCGGCAATGCATCCCTTGCCCACTGCCGTGCGGCGGCGGAGCGTTTCAGGCGCGATTCCCACAGACTATGCGAGATTGAGTAAACATAATCTAGTGATTGAATCGAAATGCGTCAATCACTCAGGCAACCTTTGCGGCCCCGCTTCGTTTAAGTAAGTACCCTCCCTCAAAATTTCGGGCCAATCTCCCCTCATCGCTTTTCCACAAGAAAACATAGAACGCACGCTCTCATTGCGAAGGGCAAATTTTGCACAGATGAATTGCTCCCAGATCCACGAGCGCCTGCGGGTGGAGCTATTGCGCCGCATTCAGCGCGGCACGCTCAGCGTCTCGCTGCTGGCGCGGCAAACGGGCTTTGGGCAGCCGCATCTCTCCAACTTTCTGCACCGGCGGCGGCAGCTCTCGCTCGCGGCCATGGACCGGATTCTGGCCGCGCAGCGGCTGACGGCTGCCGATCTGCTGCCCGTGCTCGCCGGGCGGCAAGACCTACGGGAAAGCGCGGAGGAGGGCGCGGTGCCGCTGGTGACTGATGCCGCAGCGCTCTTCGAGCGCTACATCCGGCCTGCGGCGGTGCTGGCGATGCTGCATTTTCCCGCCGAGCTGCTGGCCTCCATCCGGCCACGGGCTTCGAGCGCACGGCGCGCGTGGCAACGCTTTGTGGCCGTGCGCGTGGATGCCGCCGATGCGCAGGCCATGGAACCGCTGTTGCAGCCCGGCGCCGTCGCGCTCCTCGACCGGCACTACATCTCGTTTGTGACGTACCGGCCGGACCGGCCCAATGTTTACGCGGTACAGCAGGGCGCGCATCTCAAACTCCGCTATGTGGACTTTGCACTCAACCGGCTGGTGCTCCGGCCGCACAATCTTGCATTTCCGGTGGAGCTGATCGATGCCGGCGAGTGGGAATCTCCAGGCGATCTGCTGGCAGGCCGCCTGGCGCTGACGATGAACGAGCTCTGAGCGATTCGCTCCCCGCGCGGCGGGACGCAGCCCGGCGGTCAGAATTCGTGGCCGGTATCGGGGTTGTCGAAGCGCGTGAACTTGGAGATGAAGTTCAGGTGCACAACGCCGGTGGGCCCGTTGCGCTGCTTGGCGAGGAGGATCTCCGACTTGGCGCGATCGCTCTCGCTCATCTCCTCGTCGCGGTTGTAGTAGGATTCGCGGTGAATGAAGGCCACCACATCGGCGTCCTGCTCAATGGAGCCGGACTCGCGCAGGTCGCTCAACAGGGGGCGCTTGTCGTCGCCGCGGCGCTCGCTGGCGCGGGAGAGCTGCGAGAGCGCGACCACAGGCACGCTGAGCTCCTTGGCCAGCGCCTTCAGGCCGCGGGAGATGGCCGAGACTTCCTGGGTGCGGTTCTCGTAGCCGCCGCGCTTGCCGCCTGCGGCGGGCAGCGTGGCCGACATGAGCTGGAGATAGTCGACCACCACCAGATCGAGCCCGCCCGCGGTCTGGCGCAGGCGGCGCGCCTTGGCCCGCATCTCGGCCAGGGAGATGCCGGCCGAGTCGTCGATGAAGATGCGCGCCTCGACCAGTTGCTCCAGGCCGCGCTCGAGCTTGGCGTGGTCTTCCTTGCGGATGAAGCCGGTCTGCAGATGGCGCTGGTCCACCCACGCCTGCGAGGCCAGCATGCGGCGCAGGAGCGACTCCTTGCTCATCTCCAGGCTGAAGATGGCCACAATAGCGGCGTGATTCACAGCCGCGTTCTGGGCGATGTTGATGGCGAGGGCCGTTTTTCCCATCGACGGGCGGGCGGCAATGATGATGAGCTCGCCGCGCTGCAGGCCGCTGGTCATGCGGTCGAAAGCGGTGAAGCCGGTGGCCAGGCCGGTGATCTCGCGGCTCTGCTTGTAAAGGTTGTCGATGGAGCCGAAGGAGTGCTGGACGATCGAGTCCAGCGGCTGCAGGCCGTGGGTGATGCCCTTCTCGCTGACTTCGAGGAGGCGAGCCTCGGCGTCGCCGATGACCTCGAGGGCGGTTTCGCTCTGGTCGGCCGCGCGGGCGATGGCCGCCGAGCAGATGGACATCAGCCGCCGGAGCAGGCTCTTGTCCTTGACGATGCGGATGTACTCTTCAATCACCGGCCGGCGCGGCAGGCCCTCCGTGAGCGAGGCGAGGTACGCTACGCCGCCCACGGATTCGACTTCCTTGTAGCGCGAAAGCTCGTTGGCCAGGGTGACGATATCGACGGCGCGCTGCGAATTCATTAACTCGCTCATGCGCAGGAAGATGCGGCGATGCGAGTCGAGCGAGAAGTCGTCCGCCTCCAGCCGCTCCGAGGCCTCGGAGTGGGCGGCATTGTCGAGCAGGATGGCGCCGAGGATGGTCTTTTCGGCGTCCAGATTGGCGGGCAGACCAATCTCGAGATCGGGAGTCGTGGCCATAAGAATAAAGTGTGAAATAGGCGGAACGGAAGGGCAAGAGTTGAAAGCTGTGGGTAACCTGACGAACAACTGGAAAACGCGCCGCCATTCAGTAGACAAGCTCTCAGGCGTCTGTCTATGCTTCGGTCAGGTTCGGCCTGGATTTCATTGCGGCGCGAAACTCATGCAAAGGATTCCGGGTCTGACCCTGCAGAAAGGAAAAATCCCCATGACAAGAATCAGCTTGAAATTCCTGCTTTTGCTCTCTGTGCTTGCCGGCGCCGTGGCGCTGCTTCCAAGGGAAGCGCAGGCGCAGGTGCCCGGCCCCCATCCCGCTTACAACCACGCACTCGAGAATCTTCGCCTGGCGCGCGCATACCTGCACGACAATTGGGCGTGGGAACCGGTGCGGCAACAGGACAACCAGGCCGTCGCCGAGATCGATGCGGCGATTCGCGAAATCAAGGACGCAGAGCTCGATGATGGCAAAGGCATCAACGAGCACCAACCGATTGACGCGCACTTGGGCTGGCACGACCGTTTTCTCAAGGCCGAAGACCGGCTGAAGGCAGCGCATAGCGATCTTACGCGCGCCGAAGACGTGCCCCAGGCCCGCGAATTCCGCAACCGGGCGCTGCGGCACATTGATGCCGCAGAGTCCACCGTGGATGAGGCCTGGCGCACCGCTCGTTGGCAGTGACACCGCACACCCATCAACGGTACCGCTTCCAAATGGCCGCAGCCCGATCCGAAGCCTGGCTGCGGCTTTTTTTCTGCGCGCACGGCTTCGAAGCCGGGGGAAGGTTATGGGCTGCGTCAGGGAACGGCTGCGGTGATCTTCGGGTGACGGGCCGCCGGGTTGGCCGCGCCGTGGACAATGGGCAGAATCGCCGTTGAGTGATCTCGATCACTTCGTCTCCGGCGAATGCAACGCATCATGGGAACTGACCCGGGGCCGGCGGCATCGTACGCACGAGGCAGGCAAAGCCCGCCGGATCCGGAGTGAGGTGGGCGAAATGGGAAATCGCATTCCAGTACGCAGGACGGCGAGAATGTATCCCGAACCTTGCCCGATGCCTGTGGGCATGCGCGTGCACAGTGCTCCGGCGCGGCGGGCCGCGCAGGTGCCGCACGCCGGGTACACAGCCGCCGGCAAGACGCCCGGCGCAGCGGGATGCCTGCGCGGGCTTGGCTGGGGGCTCGCGATTGAAGGCATGGCCGCGCTGCTCGTCTATGGAATCTGGCGCGCAGCACTGATCCTGCGCTGAGAGCGCCGCGACCGCGTTCAAATCATCGGAACCAGGAAGCGAAGCGGGCCGCAGGCCGATGGGGCTTGAGTGGTTCGCGTCCGCGCGCCGGCCGCGCCCGGTGACTTCCGGGTCCTGCCATCCCGCACAAGGCACTCGATTTGGCGGGCAAGACCTGCGAATATAGAAGGAGCGCCCAATGGGTCGAAATCAACTCCCAGGGCAGAGCCGAACGAGGTGAACCACGGGATGCGCCGCGTTGCGCTTATTTACAACCCTGCCTCCGGCCAATACTCCGCGCGGCGCACAGCAGCCATTGAGCAGGTTCTGGCAGTGCTGCGCGCAGCCGGCGCCGAGGCTGAAGCGTTTGTGACCGATACGCCGGGCAGCGCCACCGCGCATGCGCAGGATGCGGTGCGCGCCGGATGCGACACCATCCTGGCGTGTGGCGGCGACGGCACCGTGCACGAGGTGTTGCAAGGCCTGGTGGGCACTGACGTGGCGCTGGGGGTGGTGCCGCTGGGAACCGCAAATGCTCTCGCGGCGAACCTGGGGCTGGTTGGTGCGCCGGGCAAGGCCGCGCGCCGGCTGCTGGCTGCCAAGCAAGTACGCATTCCCGTGGGGCGCATTCACTATCAGAACGGTGGTGCAACGCCGGATTCGCGCTACTTTCTGGTAGCCGCGGGCGTGGGCGCCGATGCGCTGCTGATGGCGCGCCTCGATCCGGTGCTGAAGCGGCGCTTCGGCTACGTGCTTTACCTCATCGAGGCCTTCCGCATCTGGGCCACCGACCCGTTCCCCTACTTCGAAGCCGCGTTTCCCGCGAACGGCAACGGAGGAGCGCACGTGGCGCAGGTTTCGCAGCTTTTGGCGGTGCGCGTGCGCTCCTTTGGCGGCGCGCTGCGCAAATTCGCGCCCGGAGCCACGCTCCTCGGCCGCGATCTGCGCCTGGTAGCCTTCGGCACGCGCAGCCGCCTGCGCTACCTGCGCTTCCTGCTGGCGGTGCTGGCCGGCCGGCAGACGTTCGGGCGGGAGATCAAGCTGGTGGAGTCGGAATCGGTGGAGTGCCGCGCCGCGAACGGGTCGAATGATGTTCTCTACGTCGAGGCCGACGGCGAGGTGCTGGGCCACCTGCCGGCGCGCATGGAGACGGTGCCCGATGCGCTCACGCTGCTGGTGCCCGAGGGGGCCGAGCCGTGAGAAGCGCAAGGCCCGCGGGAAGCTAAAGGAACTCTGAGAACTCTTCGGCACTCATCTCCGCGTCGCGCAGGATGGCTCTGAGCAGACCGGGCCCAATGGTTTCGCCGGAATGGATGGGAACGGCAGTGGCTCTGCCGTCCTCGTGCTTGAGAAACAAATGGCTTCCCCGGGTCCGGTCCGCAACAAAGCCTGCCCGCTCAAGGGCTTTTACCAGCTCCTTCCCTTTGACGCGCGGAAGACGTGTCATACAGAGACTTGCTGGATGCCAATCAGCTCAAGCGCTCCGCGAGGGTTCTTTTCCTCTTCGAGGCAAAGAGCGATGACTTCGCGCACGCGCTTCATGAGCGTGTCGAGGCTCCGGGCCTGCGTGTGGCAGCCGCGGAGGGCGGGAACGGTGGCGACAAAATAGCCTTCCTCGTCTTGTTCAATGAGAACGGTGAACTTTCTCTTAGGCCTCATGCGCGACCTCGCGGTCCTACTTTATCATGGCGCGCGCATGGCTTCGGCGCGCGGGCGGCGGGCGCTATGTCGCTGGTGGCGTGACGGCGGCGAATCTGTTGGGCATTCTTGCCTGCCTGCAGGAGTATGAGAGCGTGCGGTTGAGGTGGTGGCGTAGGAGCGAACAAAGGAGTGCAGACTGAAGCGGATTGACAGCGATATACGAGTAGACGTATTTTTATATACGTGGACGAGGCAGTGCGGCCGCTACTCTGGGTGGGGTCAAGCAAGAGAGATTTGCGTGCATTTCCCCGCGCAGCGAGGCGGCAGATCGGTGCTGCGCTGTACGCAGCTCAGATGGGTGAAACCGATCCGGCAGCCAAACCGCTGAAAGGCTTTGGCGGAGCATCGGTGCTGGAGATCATTTCGGAGGACGAGGGTAGTGCGTGGAGGGCAGTGTACACGGTTCGTTATGCCGAGGCGATCTATGTGCTCCACGCCTTTCAAAAGAAATCGAAACGCGGCATCGCCACCCCCAAGCCGGAAATCGACCTG
>JASHUF010000301.1 GCA_030040175.1 Acidobacteriaceae bacterium | reverse complement strand
GAGCGCCGCCAGTGGATCAAGATGGCCAAGAGCTTTGGCTACGAGGTGCAGGCGGTGTTTTTCGATGTGCCGCTTGAAGTCTGCCTGGAGCGCAACCGCGCGCGCGACCGCTCGGTGAGCGAAGAGGTGATGCGCCGCATGGCCGAGAAGCTCAAGCCGCCGGTCTTCGAGGAAGGCTTCGCCAAGATCACGGTGGTGCGGGTGAAGAGCGCGGGGTGAACCCTCGTGGCCAAATCCCTCACAGAGGAACGTGAATGCCGAACGAATTCAAACCACATAAGAAGGTCGGACTGCGCGACGCAGGAAGAGACGAAAAATGGCTCCAGACTCAGATCGCCGAAAACCCGGCAATCCTAGGCCTAGGCGAATTAGCTTTGGTCCAACGAGAAGTGAGGCAGAGTAGCGGAGGCAGGGTTGACCTTCTGTTGACCGATCCCGAAAATGACACGATGTACGAGGTCGAGGTGATGCTAGGTTCAACCGATCCCAGCCACATCATAAGAACAATCGAATATTGGGACATCCAGAGCCGCAAGCATCCGGATCGCGAGCATCGCGCGGTTATAATCGCGGAAGAAATCACGAATCGATTCTTTAATGTCATCTGGCTCTTGAATCGTTCGTTGCCTATCGTCGCAATGAAGCTCGACGTCTTAGAAGTGGGCGGCGACTATCTCCTTCACTTCTCCAAGATATTGGACATTTATGAGTCGCCAGAGCTCGGAGACGACGCCTCAGCGGGAAATTCGACCCGAGGGGATTGGGAACGGACCGCGCCGGCAGCGATGAAGGTTTTCGACCGGTTCATTAAATTCCTGTCGGATCACTCCATTCGGCCAACTCTGAACTTCCGGCAGGACGGGATAGCGCTCGCCGGAAAATGGAACTTTGCGAAGGTAATTCCGAAGAGATCCGGCCAATGCCTCTTGTCAGTGGGAACCCGACTTCCCGAACAGTTCAGGTCTGAATCTCACCAACGGTTCGAAGCAGTAGGCGTCGAGGTGAACTCCAAATCCCGGGAGAGGTTCTCGGTTAGGCTCGACGACGACACCTTTGGCACAGGAGCGGACGTGCTACTCGACCTCGTCAGGCACGGAATTGAACTTGAGGCTTAGGCCACCAGCGGCGCAGGCCCAGAGATACCCTATGGATCATTCCACCCCCTACACCGAGCCCTGGCTGCGCGGCACGCACACCGACATTCCCGCCCATAGACCCGTTTAAGCGCTTCCATTGACAGCAGAGCGGTTAGCCACCAGAATGGTTCTGTGAGCGTAGTGGAAGATGTCCGTCAGGTTATCCAGGACTTTCTGGCGCCGGAGCTGCGTGCGCTAACCGCGCGGATCGAAGCGCTGGAGGTCAAGATGGACAGCCGCTTCGAAGCGCTCAACGCGCGAATATCTGCCACAGAGGAACGATCCTCGCTGCGGCATGAAGTCCTGCTTGCGCAACTGGAGAGCGTAAAGGGCCAGCTCAGCCTCGACTACCGCGTGAAGAGGCTGGAGCAAGCCCAGGATGACGCCAGAGCCTGATCCTCCCTACACCGAGCCCTGGCTGCGCGGCACACACACCGACATTTCCGCCGCGCCGCGCGCCGTTCTGCACGCGCTGGAGCTGGCCCTCGACGATCTCAAGCACTGGACCGCAGACCTGAGCGACGCCGAAGTCCACGCGCATCCGCTCGGCCTGAACTCGATTGCGTTTCTCCTGCTCCATATCGCGCGCTCGACGGATCGCATTCTCACCTACGCCGAGGGAAATCAGCTCTCGGCCGAGCAGTTCACCGCGTACAAATCCGAGCAGAGCGGGGAAGAGTCGAAAGTGGAGTTGCTGGCCGAAGTGGAAAGCGCCTTCACTCGAGCCGCCGCGCGCATCCGCGCGCTGGCCGGCGCCGATCTCGACGCCGAGCGCGGCGTAGGCCGCAAGAACCTGCCCACTTCGATAGGCGGAACGATGCTCCACGTGGCTGACCACACCATGCGCCACGTGGGCCAGGTAATTACCACGGCGAAGGTGATCAAGGCGCTGCGCGGCGAGCCCGTTTGAAAATTCCTCCCACCTTAGGCGCAAAAACAAAAACGCGCCGAAGGTGGGGCACCCGACGAAAGGCAACCGCAGATCGTTCGACTCCCTCGCGCTTTGCGCTCGGTCGCTCAGGATGACAAGCGCGTTTTTGCTCAGGATGACAACGCTGGGATTCGCTGCGCGATCCCACCCTTGCCGCAAAAGCAAGAACGCGGCAAGGATGGGCCACCCGCAAGCTTCTTATCGTCTCTTACGGCCTTCTATTCTCTGATCCCTGACCCCTGACCCCTGTTTCCTGAGTTTCTACTCCGCCTGGTCCTCGCTGACGGTCATCTCCAGGATGTGGCCCATCTTCTCCTGCTTGGTCTTGAGATAGCCGGCGAAGCTCTCCTCGGGCTCGACCTCGGCGGAGATGCGCTCCGCGACGCGAATGCCGGCGGCCTCGAGCGCGGCCACTTTTTCAGGATTATTCGTGATCAGGCGCACCGCTTCAACGCCCAGCAGCTTGAGCGCCGCGGCCGGCAGCTCGTAGCCGCGGCAGTCGGCGGCAAACCCGAGCTTCTCGTTCGCCTCCACCGTATCGAGACCCTGGTCCTGCAATGCGTAGGCGCGCAGCTTGGCCATCAGCCCGATGCCGCGGCCCTCCTGCTGCTCGTAGAGAAGAATCCCCGCGCCGGCCTGCGCGATTTTTTTGAGCGCCATCTCCAGCTGCAGCCGGCAGTCGCAGCGCAGAGAGTGGAAGACATCGCCGGTGAGGCACTGCGAATGGATGCGCACCAGCGGCGGCGCGGCATGAATGTCGCCCATGACCAGGGCGACCAGACCCTCGGGCTCGCAGGCGCGCGCCGGGTCGCAGTCCGGCCGCGGCGCACTGTGGCCTTCAAAGCCAAGAATGCGGAAATGCCCCCAGCGCGTGGGAAAATCCGCCTCGGCAATTTTCTTCACGTCTCCATGCACGTCTTCGCCGGCCATGCTTCCATTTTACGGTGCCGCGCCTTGGGCGCTCGCCGGCTGCGTGCCGGCGCGCAATCGTCCCGCTCGATTCCCGCGCTCCGGCGCGGTACATTTGTGAGGTGACGGATCGGCTGCTTCTCATTACCCTGCTGGTCAAGCTGGGCGTGGTCGCTTCGGTGGCCAGCGTGCTCGCGCGCGCCAGCACCTTCCGCCGCCTGCTGTTTGCGGAGAAGCGCCGCCCGGGGCAGACCCTCGGCCTGCTCGCCTTTTTCCTGGTGCCCCTCACGCTCGGCGTCTGGTTCCGCTTCCTCGTGCCCAACTTCTACGCCGCAGACATCTCCTTTGAAGCCGTCATCCTCCTCGGCCTGCTCGTGGGCCCGCGCTGGGCCATGTTTGCCGGCGTCGTGCTCGCGCTTCCCGCCTTCCTGCACCGCGAATACCTGGCCCTGCCCTTCGACGCCGCTCTCGGCCTGGCCGCGGGGCTCATCGGCGGCCTGGTCGAGAAAGAAGAGATCTGGTCGTTCACGCCCTTCATCGATCTCAGCCTCTACCGCTGGGTGCGCCGCAACATCAAAAAGCTGCGCATCGACCGGCAGATCCTGCTCCTCGTTCTCATCGCCGCGCTGGAAATGGCCCGCGACTGGATTGCGCGCGAGTTTCCGCACCGGCTGTTTGCGCTGCTGGCGCGGGAAATCTGGCTGCAGGCGCTGGTCTGGCTCAGCGCGCCCATCCTCGTGGGCATCGCCCTCAAGGTGTGGAATGCTCTGCGCGTGGAGCTCTCGCTCGAAGAGCAGAAGCGGCTGGTGCTGGAGGCGCGGCTCGATGCTCTGCAGCGGCAGATCAATCCGCATTTCCTCTTCAACACCCTCAACTCCATTGCCTCGCTGGTGCGCAGCCAGCCCGAGCTGGCGCGGGAGATGACGGTGAAGCTGGCCAACATTCTGCGCGCGCTGCTCAAGGACCACGATACCTACGTTCCCCTGAGCCAGGAGCTGCGCTTCACCGACGATTATCTCGACATCGAGGTGGTCCGCTTCGGCGCCGACAAGTTGCGCGTGGAAAAAGAAATCGATCCGAGGACGCTGGAGATTCTCGTCCCCAGCATTCTTCTGCAGCCGCTGATCGAGAACAGCATCAAGCACGGTCTCGAGCCGCGCATCCACGGCGGCACGGTCACGCTGCGCAGCCGGCTTGCGGGCGAGCGCGTTCTCATTGAAGTGGCCGACGACGGCGTGGGCATCAACGAGCGCCCGGCTTCGGCGCTCAAGCACGCCGGAGCGGGCATCGGCATGAAAAATGTGCGCGAGCGATTGGAGGTTCTTTACGGCGATCAGGCGCGCTTCACCGTGATCAGCAATCCCGGCCGGGGCACGCTGGTGTCCATCGATCTTCCCGCCGGCCTGCGGGGGAGCGCGTAAGGAGCTTTTAGCGCGGCGCGGGCTGCGCCGAGCGCTGCCTTGCCGCCGCCGCAGCCGCCTGGGCCACGGCCGCAGCCTCTTTCTTTACGCGGTCGGCCATCCACAGCACGTGCTCTTCGCGCACGCTGCGCCCGGGCTTGCGAAAGGCGCGCTTTTCCTCTGACAGGTATTTGAGGAATTCGTCGTAATCGCCGGCCGTTCCTTCGGGCATGGGAATCTGCGGCGCGGATGCCTCGAAGCCGGGCTTCCTTTTGCCGCCGCTGAAAAGCCACTCCGCTTCAAACGGCGCCAGCGCCGGAACGAAGTACTGAATCACCCAGAAGAAGGAAATATGGTGGCGGAGCTCGACCAGCCCGATGAGGAGCATGAGGCAGGCGGCGTGGGTGAGAAGCGTCGAGCCGACGGGCAGGGACAAGCCTTTCTCCCGGTTCTCCATCACCACCAGATAACCCAGGTAAAGGTGAAAGGAGATGAGCATGGACACATAAACAGCCAGCGTGCCCTCGAGAAGATAATGTCCGATGATGATCCCGATCAGTGCGCAGATCACGCCGACCATGCTTTTCATTCGCTTGCCCCCACTCTCAGCGAATCAGGCCATCGCTCCCCGATGGAAGCTCCTCAGGGCCCGAGACGGGATGGTTGCCGGTGATTGTACCTCCCCCAAAAGTGAAATGGGCTGCCGCATTGGTAACGATCCGGCCGAGTTTTGGTAATCTCTCTTTCATCGAGAGACGCCCGGAAAAGGGCACGCCTCTTTGGGCCGGCCTCAGCCCGCAGCCTGGAGGTTCCAACGTCCGCCTTCGGAACAGCTCAGTTCGCGCTCGACGTGCAGGGTGCAAAGATCGAATGCCGCGCTCAGCTACCGGAGGGGCCGGTGGGTCCCGCTGCGCTTTTGCCGGTCTTACAGGATCTCTCGAACGCCATGTCCGATCTTGCGGGGCAGAACGCAAGCCGGCTGGGCGTGCAGCTGAGCTGCCGCGCGGGCTGCGGCGCCTGCTGCCGCCAGGCGGTGCCCATCACGCCGGTGGAGGCGCGTGTGCTGGCCGGGTTGCTCGACGCGCTGCCCCGGGAGAGGCAGAAGACCCTGCGGGAGCGCTTTCGCCAGGCAGCGGCGCGGCTCGAGGAGTCCGGCGTTGCCCAGGCCGTACGCGGACTGCAGCAGGGCAACGGAACCGCGACCGCTCATGAGGTGGGCCTGGAGTATTTCGCTCTCGGTATTCCGTGCCCGTTTCTTGAGGAGGAGCGATGCACGATTCACGAAATCCGTCCCCTGCGCTGCCGCGAGTACCTGGTGAGCTCGCCGGCTGAGAAGTGCAGCCATCCGGGAACCAGGGAAGTTGTGGGCATTCTGCCGCCGGTCATGCTTTCGCGCATTCTGGGCCGCTGGGATACGAACGGCGATGCACAGCCCCCCGAGCTGATCCTGCTTACGATGCTCGAGGAATGGGTCGCGCGGCATCCCGCCGGGGAAGATCGTCCGCACCGCACCGCGCCCGAAATGTTGCAGGAGTTTCTGCGCGGCTTCGCCCGGGATGCCCCGGCCGCCCCCGCCGATCCGCGCACCAAGCAACCGCCCAACCTCTTGCCTGAAAGGAGCGACGTATGAACGCTGAAAACGACGCGCCCGCCGTGCATCTCGAAACCGTCGGCCAGATCGCCATTACGGTCAGCAATCTCGAGCGATCGAGGAGCTTTTACTGGAATTTACTGGGCATGAAGTTTCTCTTCGACGCTCCCAACATGGCGTTCTTTCAGTGCGGAGCCGTCCGCTTCATGATCGGAACCGCGGGCAAACCGGTGCAGCCGGGCGGCACCATCGTCTATTTTCGCGTGGAAGACATTCACGCCGCCCATGCGGCGCTGGCTACCCGGGGCGTGGAATTCATGCAGAAGCCCCACCTCGTGGCGCGGATGCCGGAACACGATCTGTGGATGGCTTTTCTTGCCGATCCCGACCGGAATCCCATCGGCCTGATGTGCGAGCTGGAGCGCGATGACGCGTCGGCTGCCGAGGCGGCATGAGAATGCTTGCCGGCGGGCATGCATGAGCGAGATTGGAGGGGCGTGGACAGGGCGGCGATGCAGATGCGGCCGGCGGGCGAGGTTTTGAATTTTTCGGCCCCGCCCGCCGGTTTCTCCCCCGAGATTGGCCCCCCGCGCGCGCCATAAACGCGCCGGGCTGCCGTGAAGCCTTGCTTACGCCGCCGGCCGTTCCTGCGGGGCATCCATTGCCTGCACCGGCGGATGTTTGGCCCGATGGGCGAGCCAGGAGTTGAATTCGTCGCGCACGGTGTGCCCCGCCTTGGCAAACGGGCGATTGCCGCTGCGCATGTAAAGGATGAACTCTTCGTAGTCTTCCGCGGTGCTGTTGGAGGCCGCATCCTGGCCTTCGGCAGCCTTTCCGCCCTTGCTGCGGAACAGCGCCATCAGCTCAACATACGCCAGAGCGGGAAGCACGAAGCGCACGTACTCGAAGTAGGGGATCATGGCGCCGGCGCTGGCCACGATGAGAAGAAGAATGAAAAAGGCCGCGTGCGTGAGTGCCGCGGGAACCGGGTTCAGCTTGTGACCCTTGTCCTGCATGGCGGTCACCACGAGAACCGCGAGAAGAAGATGGTAGGAGACGAGCAGGGGAAGGTAAATTGCGAGCGGACCGTCGGGGATAAATCGTGAAATCACGTAACCGAAACCGCAGCCCAGGACAACTAATATTCCTTTCATCCTTCTAACTCCAATCTATGTTGGGGGCTATTCTTTTTTGCTTTCCGCCCGCCGGAATCTCTATTTGCAGGAATCTTAGCAACGCCGCATCTTTCCGAAAATCGCACAATCGGGTTACGACAAAACACGTGCATTAGTCCCTTAGTAATGTGTGCCCGGTCACCAACGGGCCACAGAGCGGCTCAGGGCTCCAATTGAAAATACGGAGGTTGCGCTTCG
>JASHUF010000300.1 GCA_030040175.1 Acidobacteriaceae bacterium | reverse complement strand
TATGGCGAGAATTTCCGCGGCGTGAAGGTTTACCTCGCCCAGCAGCGGGGCGCAGCGGGCGTGCTCATCTACTCCGATCCGCAGGACGACGGCTACTACCGGGGCGACCCTTGGCCGCAGGGGCCGTGGCGTCCGGAGACGGGAGTGCAGCGCGGGTCGGTGCAGTATCTCTTCAAATATCCGGGCGATCCGGAGACGCCGGGCGTCGCGTCCACGCTGGACTTACCCGACTCGGCGCGCGTTTCTCCCGACCGGAACCAGCCCCAAATCATTTCCATTCCCATCAGCTATCACGACGCCGCGCCGATCCTTCAAGCGCTGAAGGGGCCGGGCGTGCCGCAAGGCTGGCAGGGCGCGCTGCCCTTCCGCTATCACCTGGGACCGGGCGGCGTGACCGCGCACCTGGTTTCGCAGCAGGACTACCAGCGGCGCATCGTCTGGGACGTGATCGGGACCATCAAGGGCTCCGAATATCCCGACGACTGGGTTGTCGCCGGCAACCATCGCGACGCTTGGGTTTATGGCGCGGTCGATCCCTCCAGCGGCACGGCGGCGATGCTCGAGGCCGTGCACGGCTTCGGCGCGCTGCTGCGTGAGGGCTGGCGGCCCAGGCGCACCGTGGTCTTTTGCAGTTGGGATGCCGAAGAAGAGGGCCTGATCGGCTCCACCGAATGGGTGGAGCAGCACGCCGCGGCCATGGCGCACGCGGTTGCCTACTTCAACATGGATGCGGCTGTTTCCGGCGCCGGCTTTTCCGCTTCCGCCGTGCCTTCGCTCAAACCCTTCCTCCGCGACGTGACCCGCGACGTCCCCAGCCCCATGGGCGGAACGGTCTTTGAACAGTGGCGGATTCGCAGCAGCGGTGAATACGGCCATCGAAGCAGCGGCGCCTCCCCCTTCAACGCGGACGAGGTGCACTTAGGCGACCTCGGCTCCGGCTCCGATTACACGCCGTTCCTGCAACACGCAGGTGTGCCCTCGACCGACATCGAATCCGCCGGGCCTTATGGCGTGTACCACTCCGTCTTCGACGATTTCGCCTGGTTCGTTGCCAATGCCGATCCGCATTTCGCCTATCTCCAGGAGATGGCGCGTGTCTTCGGGCTCGAGACACTGCGCATGGCCGATGCCGACGTTCTGCCCTACGACTACGTGGCTTACGCCCACGCCATCTCCGCTTACCTGGAGGCAGCCAGGACCAGGGCCGCCGATGCAGGCTTCGACGCGCTCGACTTTGCGCCGGCCGAGGCAGCGGCCGCGCGCATGGCCGAAGCCGCGCAGAGGACTTATGTGTTCCAGGCTGCGCCTGAAGGCGACTTGGCGCGGCTGAACGAAGCCCTTCGCCAAACCGAGAATGCCCTGTTGAGCGATGCGGGCCTGCCCAATCGGCCCTGGTACCGGCACACTGTCTATGCCCCCGGCGAGTATACCGGCTATGCCGCGGTGGTGATTCCGGGTGTGAATGAGGCCATCGAAGCCAAGAACGAGACCCTAGCTGCGCAGCAGCTCGCGGTGCTTACGCAGGCCCTCGACCGCGCCGCGCGGGCGCTGGATTCGGCGCGCTAACGCATTTTCTGAGTAGCTGTATCCCGAAGACGGAAGGCAGAGTCGACGCGACCAACAGGGAGCGGCGACCTTACGAGGAAATGAAAAGGACACAGTAACTCAGAAAATGCCGTAGCAGGCCCTCGGCGAACGTCCCCCTTACTCGAATTCAATCGCCACAATCTCCGGCTGCGAGCCGACGCGCATCGGCGGACCCCAGGTGCCGGCGCCGGTGGAGGTATAGACCTGCAGCGCGCCGAAGCGGTGCAGCCCGTGGATGAAGCGCCCGAAGATGCGGCGGGTGAGAAAAGTGTAAGGAAAAATCTGCCCCCCGTGGGTGTGCCCGGAGAGCTGCAGGCTGATGCCGGCCTGTTCCGCGATGGGCAGGCGAATGGGCGCGTGGTTAAGCAGAATGCTCGCCGCCCCGGCGCCCGGACTGATCTGTTCGAGCGCAGCGCGCGCGCGGATGGGGTAAGTCGATTCGCGATAGGAGATGCCGAGAATGTGCAGGCCGTCGATGGTGACCCGCTCCTGTGTCAGCACGCGGATGCCGGCGCGGCGAATGGCATCGAGATAGTCCTTGGGATCGTGGAACTCTTCGTGGTTGCCGGTCGAAAAGAATATGCCGAGAGGGGCTTCAAGATCGCGCAGGGGTACGATAAGCCGGTCGAGGCCTCCGCGCGTGCCGTCGAAGAGATCGCCGGGAATGAACACGACCTCCGGATTGAGAGCCGCGGCGCACCGGACCACGCGCCGGCAAAATCCGGCGCGGTTGATGTTGCCCAGGTGCAGGTCGCTTAACAGCACCGCGCGCCTGCCGCGCCACGATGGAGGAAGATGAGGCAGGCGAACGGTGATGCGATGGACACGAATCCAGAGTGCGTTGAACAGGCCATAAACCCCGGTGAGAACACCCAGGGCGATGTAAGCTGTGGCGATCGCGGGCCGCAGCGTGGCAGGGTTGGCCGCGCCGAAGAGGCGCAGCCCATACCAGGTGAGCCAGCTCAGGATAGCGCCCAGGAAAAAGAAGTTGGCGAAGCCGAGCCAGATGGCGGCCAGTTTGTAGAAGAGAGAAATGGCCAGATTCGAGAAACGGAAGTTCAGCAGCGCCGCGGCCACAAAGCTGATGGCGAGCGCGATGAGCGCGGCGCGCAACGCCAGAGCGGTTGTGGGATTGAGGCCGGGGAAAAATGCGATCCAGGTGTGAAAGATGAACCAGTGCGCCAGAAGGAGGATTGCCTGAACCATGAGTACGCCCAGAACAGGCCAAGCTTTCAAGCGGAATCTCCCCCTCTTCCATCATTGCACGGAAGAAGCTTTCGCATTGGATGCGCCTGCGCGCCAAGGCGGCACATGCAACAATCGGAGCTGTGAGCGGCGGCAGGGAAGACGCGCTGG
>JASHUF010000299.1 GCA_030040175.1 Acidobacteriaceae bacterium | reverse complement strand
CTTCCGCGCGCTCGCCAGCGCGCTGGGCCCGCTGCCGCTGATTGCCGAAGATCTGGGACTGATCACGCCGGAAGTGGACGCGCTGCGCCAGCAACTGGAGATGCCGGGCATGAAGGTGATTCAATTCGGATTCAGCAGCGAGGGCGCGCACCTGCATCTTCCGCAGCGCTATGTTCCGGCGACGATCGCCTACACCGGCACCCACGACAACGACACCACGGCAGGCTGGTGGCAAAGCGCCAGCGAGGCGGAGCGCAACGCCGCCGATGCGCTTGTGGGTGTGATCGCCGGGCGCCCGGCGTGGCCCCTGATTCGCGGCGTGGAGGCGAGCGTGGCGCAGATCGCGGTGGTGCCCGCGCAGGACCTGCTGGAGCTGGGCTCGGAGGCGCGCATGAATACGCCCGCCATTCCCGAGGGCAACTGGACCTGGCGCGCGCCGGAGAATTGCTGGACCCGGGAGCTGGCGGCGAAATTGGCTGCGCTGGCCGAGGTGACGGATCGCGACAATGATCCGCTGGGCGATCCGCCTTGATCGGAAGCGAGGACGGAAAGCGCAATGCGAGCCGCCGAAGCCGCGGAAAACTAATTTCTGCCGGAATCCATCCCACAGAATGCGCAACCAGTTGCGCAAATCGCGGCTGCTGAAGAAGCACATAACAGGATTTTGACCGATGCGCGGCCAGGCTCCATCTTTCAGGAGCTGATCGTCTCATTCGATACCATAGAGAAGATGGCAGTTACCGGCTGTTCTCCAGATTTGCATACAATCTCAAAAGTGACGCGGCGACGATTTCTAAAAGCCACACTGTGGGGCGCGGCCGGCCTGGCGCTGTACGCGGGCGAAGTGGAGCGCCACTGGATCGCGGTCGTGCGGCAGGAAATTCACGTTCCCGGCCTGGCCGCGGCCTTCGACGGCATGCGCATCGCCCAGTTGAGCGACCTGCACATGGACGAGTTTTCCGAGCCCTTTTTTCTTCGCCGCGCCATCGATCGCGTAAACGAACTGAAGCCGGATGCGGTGTTTCTGACCGGCGATTACGTCACGGCGGGGATCACCACGCGAAGATTCGCGGAGGGTTCGGCGTGGCAGTGCGCCAATCTTCTCGCCGCGCTCGCGTGCCGCGCGCGCTACGCCATCCTGGGCAACCACGACGTGCTGGTGAATTCCGGTCTGGTGGCAGAGGCGCTCGCCGATAACGGCATGACGGTGCTGGTGAACGCGTGCCTGCCCATCGAGCGCGCGGGCGCGCGCTTCTGGCTGGCCGGGCTCGACGATGCCGTCGAGGGGCGGCCCCGTCCGGAGCGCGCGATTCCCGAGGCCATCCGGCACATTGCCAACGAGCCGGTGATCCTGCTGTGCCACGCGCCCGATTATGCCGATGCGCTACTGGAGCAACCGGCGGGCAAAGCCGTGGCGGTGATGGTAAGCGGGCACACCCACGGAGGCCAGGTGCGGCTGCCTCTCGTGGGCGCGATGCAGCTGCCGGCGCTGGGCAAGAGATATGTGGAGGGATGGTTCCGCTTGAAGGGAATGCAGCTTTACGTGAATCGCGGCCTGGGCACGGTGGGCGTTCCCTTCCGCTTCGACTGCCCGCCGGAGATTACGCTGTTCACGCTGCGCGCGGCTTAATGAAAATCATGTGAGCGCACGGGCGCGGTGGTGATGCCGAGCAGCTCAATGCGTTTGGCCTTGACGTGAATCACGCCGTCCTGATTTTGCAGCGGTCCGGCGATCAGGAGAAACCGGCTGCGCGTGACCACCACGCGGTCGCGCTCGAAGATATCCGGCGTGACAATGATGTTGGCAATGCCGGTCTCGTCTTCAAGCGAGAGAAAGACGAAGCCCTTGGCGGTGCCGGGGCGCTGGCGCGCGATGACGCAGCCGGCCACGCGGACGTGACTGTTGTTTTTGCGTGCGCCGAGTTCTTCTGCCGCGAGAATGCCCTGCGCGCGCAGTGCGGCGCGATGATAGGCCATGGGATGCGGGCCGGTGGTGAGGCCGGTGCCGGCGTAGTCGGCGGCCAGGCGCTCGTCAACAGTCATTTTTTTGAGGGGGGTCATGATTTTGAGCGGCATGGGCGCGGCAGCCTCGCCGGGCGCGCGGCCAACTCCGCGCAGCAGCGGGCCCACGGGACGGCCGGCCTCTTCCACCTGCCAGAGCGCATCGCGGCGATGCTCCACGCTGCCGAGCGGGTTGAGCGCGCCGATGGAAGCCAGCGTCACCAGCTCTTTGCGGTTGAGTTGCGGCGCGCGCAGGGCAAGATCGTCCGCAGAGGCAAAGGCGCCGTCGCGGCTGCGCGCGGCCACCAGCGCTTGGGCAGAGGACTGACGCAGGCCGCGGGCGTAATTCAAGCCGATGCGCAGCGCGAGCGAGCCGTCTGCTTCTTCTTCGAGCGTGCACGGCCACTCCGATCTCTGCACATCGATGGGGCGCACGCGCAGGCCGTGGCGCTGCGCGTCCTTGATGAGCACGGCCGGCGTGTAAAAGCCCATGGGCTGGTTGTTGAGCAGAGCGCAGGTGAAGGCGGCAAGATAATGCACCTTGAGGTACGCCGAGGCGTAGGCGATGAGCGCGAAGCTGGCGGCGTGCGACTCGGGAAATCCGTACATGGCAAACGAGGAAATGCTCTGCACGATCGAGTCCTGCGCCTCACGCGCGATGCCGTTCGCGGTCATGCCCGCGCGCAGGCGGCCTTCGAGATCCTTCATTCTCTGCATGGACCGGCGCATGCCCACGGCGCGGCGCAGCTCCTCGGCCTCGGCGCCGGAAAAATTCGCCACCACCATGGCCATGCGCAAAAGCTGCTCCTGAAAAAGCGGCACGCCCAGCGTGCGCCGGAGCACCGGCTCCAGCGAGGGATGGGCATAGGTGACCTCTTCCCTGCCCTGGCGCCGGCGCATGTAGGGGTGCATCATCTTGCCCACGATGGGACCGGGACGGATGATGGCCACCTGGACCACGAGATCGTAAAAGCGCACGGGCGCGTTGTGGGGAATCGAGGCCATCTGCGCGCGGCTTTCCACCTGGAACAGGCCCACGGTATCGGCCTTGCACAGCGTCTCGTAGACGAGCGGATCTTCAGGCAGCGCGGCCAGATCGACTTCTTTGCCGTAGTGGCGCGGAATGAGCTCGATCGAATCCTTGAGCGCGGCCATCATGCCCAGGCCGAGCAGATCCACTTTGATGAGACCCATATCGGCGCAGTCTTCCTTGTCCCATT
>JASHUF010000298.1 GCA_030040175.1 Acidobacteriaceae bacterium | reverse complement strand
CGGGCAGCTCCACGAGGCCGCAGTTCCACTCGACCCGCCGCTCGCTCCCGGCGCCGCGCTCACGCTCACCGTCACCTACTCCGGCGCCATTCCGCCCAGCGCCTGCTCGCGCTGGGCACGCCCGAGGCCGTCGCGCTGCACTCGGACTGGGACCAGATCGATCTCAATTTCACCGGCCTGCGCGGCTTCGGCAACGTGGTCTGGGTTCCCGTCTCCAGCGTCCCCGCGCTGCTCGGCATGGCGCCGGCCGGCTCTGCCATGGCGTGGCAGCCTGCCGGCGCGGCCCGTGTGGACAGCGCCCGCCTCTTCGATGAGATCGGCCAACTCAAGCTGCGCAGCCAGGCCGCGCGCTTCCGTCTCCGCCTCACCGACGAGTTTCCTCTCGGCCACTCACCCACCATCGCGCTCATCAACGGCATCCCCGCGCCACTCAAAATCCTCACGCCGCCTCCGGCAAGCGGGGAAACCTCCGGCTTTGCCACGGCCGCGCTCGAAGAGGATCATCTCGGCTTCACCGCGGTCAGCCTCTTCGTCACCATCCGCACGCCCATGCGGGCGCAGAACGCCAGCCTGTGGACCCTCCCCGAAGACTCGACCGCTGCAGCCGCCTGGTCCGGCGCGGCCTCCACGGTCGCGCCATTTCTTCAGGGCTGGCTGGGGAACCACCCCCGCACGCAGTCGACCGTCCCTTTGACAATTCTCGATCTGCCCGATCCCGGCGATGCTCCTTTCGAAACCGGAGCTCTGCTGGCCACGCCAATAGGCAGCCGGAACTCAGCCAATCCAGCAGACCCCGGCAGAGACTCGGATGTGATGGAGACGAGGCTCGTCCACGCGCTTACGCGCGCCTGGCTGAATGCGCCCGGGCACGCACCCCCCGCCTGGCTCGACGAAGGCCTCGCCACCTTCATGGGCACGCTCTGGATCGAAAAGCAGCAGGGACGCGACCGGGCTCTCGAATCGCTCGAAGCCGGCCGCCAGGCGCTGGCGCTGGCCGAGCCCGCAAGCCCCGGCGCGGGTGCGGGGCAGCCGCTCCCTCAGGCTTACGCGCCCGTCTACTACCGCACCAAGGCCGCGTATGTTTTCTGGATGCTCCGGGATCTCGTAGGCGACACCGCGCTCGCGGCGGCTCTGCGCGACTACAAACCGGCAAGCGACAAGACCGGCGGAAGCGGGCCGGACGACTTCGAAAAGCTCGTCGAAACCAACTCGGGCCACGATCTGCACTGGTTTTTTTCCGACTGGGTCGACGCCGACAAGGGCCTTCCCGATCTCGCCATCGAGCACGTGGTCACCGAGCCGGCCCAGGGCGGCGAAACGCTGGTGGGCGTTACGCTCTCGAACTCCGGCTATGCCGCCGCGGAAGTGCCCGTGACGGTGCGCACACAGCAGACCTCCGTCACGCAGCGCATTCTCGTGCCCGCGCGCGGCAGTCTTGTCCGCCGCATCCTCATCCAGGGCGCACCCACCGAGGTTCAGGCCAACGACGGCTCCGTGCCCGAAACCGAGGCCAGCGTGCACGTCACGAACTTGAATGGGGACCAGTAGTCCAGATCAGTGGTCAGTGGTCAGTGATCAGTGATCAGGGATCAGTGATCAGGGATCAGTCATTCATCGATCGGCAGCGGCCTCGAAGCCCTCTTCCCTTGCTCCCTCGCCTCGGCCGCTTCGCCCACTCGCTTTCTGATCCCTGTTCCTTGTTCCCTGTTCCCTGCTTCTCACGCCGCCTTCAGCCGGTACCCATCCGGATCCTTGCCGCGCACGCGACGCCACCACACTTGCATCGTAGAAATATTGAGCGTGACGGAAAAAATCTGCCGCAGCTTGCCGGGCGGACACGCGAGCGGCTTCATCCCGTGCCAGGAGTGCGGCGTGCGCTGAAAGAGCAGGCTGCCATTGCCGGCCGGCCCGTGCGCCGCGGCTACCTTCAGCTCTTCAAACGTGGGCGCAGAGTGCGTGGAAAGCGGCTTGTCGCTGGCGAGAATCAACGTCTCTCCGCCCCACGCCTGATTCCATTCTTTTTCGTCGTTGAAGTGGAAGATGTGCGTGGCCCGCTTGCGCGCCGCGTCACAGTGCGGCGAAACCGAGCAGCCGCCCCACGCATAGTGCCAGGCGAATGTGGGAATGTATTGCCGCTGCCCCAGCAGCCGCCGCAGAAACTGCTGGTAATCGTCGCCGCGCAGCTCGTCGAGGAATTCCTGCCACGGCTTGGGCAACTCGAGCCCGGCTTTATAGTGCAGCATGAAGCGATTGTGCGGCATCTGCCCGTGGCCGCGCTTCATGTCCACGTGCTTGTCGAACTGCTCCACCCGGGGCAGCGTCTCCTTGAGCTGCGCATACCCCTCCGCCGTCAACGTGTGATCGATGTGCACATAGGGATACGGCTGCGCCTTTTGAAACTTCTCTGCGGAGAGTCGCTCCAGAACTTCGCGATTTAGAAATTGCATTGCTTGCTTCCTCACTACCATCTAAGTCGCCCCTTCAGGTCCCGGGCCGGCACCTTTTCATTTTACTTGCGCCCAACCCCAACGCCGCTAACGCCGCCAACTCCGCGTGCCCTGACCCCTGATCACTGACCCCTGATCACTGATCACTGATCCCTGGGCGCGCTCCGCGCCCTCACCTTGAACCGGATCGGCGTGCCTTCGAAGCCAAACGCCCCGCGAATCCGGTTCTCCAAAAACCGCTCGAAGGCAAAGTGGAGTTGCACCGGGCGATCCGTGAAGAGCACAAACGTGGGCGGAGCCACGGCCGCCTGCGTCATATAGAGAATCTTCACGCGCTTGGCCATGGGCACCGGCGCGCGCTGAAAGTCGATGCGCTCGAGGAAGCGGTTCATCTGGCCCGTCGAAACGCGCTTGCGCCGCTCTTGGGCCACGCGCACTACCTCGCGCAGCACGCGGCCCATGGTTTTATCCGGCCGCCTCTCGGCTTCGCGCTCCGTTGTTTCGAGCGCCGAAAGAAAAATCACCGGCGCATAATCCAGATACTTGAGCGCCGCGCGCAATTGGCGCTCGAAGATCGCGCGGTCGGCTGGCGGTTTTCCATCCATCCGTCCCATGGTCACAGCGTCCCACTTGTTCACGATCACGATCACGCTGCGTCCGCTCTCGTGCGCGTAGCCGCCGATGGTGGCGTCGCTCGCGGTCACGCCTTCGGCGGCATCAATCACCAGCAGCGCCACGTCTGCGGCCTCAAGATGCTTGCGCGCCATCACCACGCTCAGCTTTTCGGCCATCAGGCGCGTCTTTCCCTTGCGCCGGATGCCGGCCGTATCCACAAAGCGCAGTGTCGCGCCCTCGAACTCCACCACTTCATCGACCGCGTCGCGCGTGGTGCCGGCAACAGGCGAGACAATGGCGCGCGTCGTCCCCGTCAGTGCATTGAGCAGCGTGGATTTGCCCACATTCGGCCGGCCGATGATGGCAATCGATGTCTCCCGCTGCTCGAACTCGCCATGGGTGCGAATTTTCTTCCTGCCGCCCTCCTCATCCATCGGGCGCCCCGTTCCGGCTTCGCGAGGACGGCGGCTGACCCCTGATCCCTGATCCCTGGTCCCTGGCTCTTTCACCGCCGCGCTGATCGCATCCAGCAGCTCGCCGATCCCACGGCCGTGCTCGGAGCTTATGGGAAAAACCTCCGCAATCCCCAGCTTGCGAAAGTTTTCCGCTTCGGCGGCGAGCGCATCGGTCTCCACTTTATTTACCGCGAGAAAGACCGGCTTGCCGCTGCGCTGGAGCAGCCGCGCCAGATCGTAATCGGGCCGCGCCAGCTCCGTGCGCACGTCCACCACCAGCACCAGCGCTGCCGCTTCCTCAAGCGCCACCCGCGCCTGGCGGAAGATCTCGGCCGGAAGCAGCGCCTCGTCGTCCGGCACAATGCCGCCCGTATCGGCCAGCCGGAACCTGCGCCCCGCCCACTCGTATTCGCCGTAGATGCGGTCGCGCGTGATCCCCGGCTCATCGCCCACAATGGAGCGCCGGCTGCCCGTGATCCGGTTGAAGAGCGTGCTTTTGCCCACGTTGGGCCGGCCCACGACGGCCACCAGCGGCCACGCGCCTCCGCGCGCGCTTTCACTCGATTTGCCTCTCTTCGGCAACGTCTCTCTCCGCTTCTCCGCCTGCTCCGGACACCTACTCCGCGCCTCATTCCTTTCCGCGTTTTCTGCGGAAAAGGTGGGAAAGACACGCTGCAGTCCACTGCCGAAGCCTGCAGGCCGGCTCCTCTTCCATCTTATGTGCGCCCGCAGACTCCACTTTTCTCTCTCCCCAACCATCCCAGCCGCCGTACACTACTCACCATCCCACGTAAGGAGACAGCAAGCATGCCTAAGTACGTCATTGAGCGCGAGATTCCCGGCGCCGGCTCGCTCACCGCCGATCAGCTCCAGGCCATTTCGCAAAAGTCCTGCGGCGTGCTCCGCAACCTGGGTCCGCAGATCCAGTGGCTGCAGAGTTACGTGACCGACAACAAGATCTACTGCGTCTACATTGCGCCCAACGAGGCCATGGTCCGCGAACACGCCGCGCAGGGAGGCTTCCCCGCCAACAGCGTGGCCCGGGTGCTGCGCGTCATCGACCCCACCACGGCCGAGGCTGCGCCCGCTTAGCTTTGCGCGCGGCGCTGGTCTCAAAAATCAGCTCGGGCTCAGATCGGCTCCGGACCCGGGTGGGGCTCCAATCGCCTGCATGAGGATCTTCCCATCCTCGCGCTTGAGCCGTGGCGCGCCAATTGCCCTCCCGTCCGCCGGAGGGCGCGATGCACATCCACGGGATGAATCCCCAATCCGCCTTTCTCGCCTCGTTGGCTAACAGCGAGCGGGCTGCCGCGGCGGCGCGCGCCGAAGAAACGCGAAAAAAGCTGCTGCGCAGCGCGCAATCCATCGCCGCCGAGTCCGCACCCGGCGACTCGGACCTGGACAGCGCGCAGTGGGCCAGCCAATGGCAGAGTGCGCAAAACAACGAAGGCCTCGCCGGCGACGAATACCATCCTTCGATTCCCGGCAAAGACCCCGACTTCGGCTGAGCCGCGCATCCTCCCAACCTCGAGATCTTCGCTTCACCTCCACTCTCTGTCATCCTGAGCGAGTCCGCCGCAGGCCGACGAGTCGAAGGACCTGCAGTTAGAACCTTTCACTTTCGAGAACGCCGGACAGTCCCGCCTTACTTATGATGGAAGAAGCGCTCGACCATTGCCCGCGCCGCGCGCAGCTCCATGCCTTCCACCGACACCCCAACCCGCACCCTCCCCACGCTGCACGAGTTCTTCGCGCCCGGCGGCATCCTCGCGCGCTCGTCCCTCCCCTACGA
>JASHUF010000297.1 GCA_030040175.1 Acidobacteriaceae bacterium | reverse complement strand
CGCACATTGAAAACTTCACCGAGGGCCAGGCCGGCATCGCCCGCGCCAAGTTCGAGCTCGTCGCGGCGCTGCCCTCGAGCGGTGTGGCCTTTCTCAACTGCTCCGATCCATATGTCTCGCAATTCGGCCGCGACTTTCCCGGCCGCGTGGTCTACTTCGGCGAGGGCCCCTGCGCCGATCCGCAGATTCTCGCCGTGCGTGAAGACTCCGCCGGCCTGCATGTGCGCTTGCGCGCCGGGGAACAGGAGCACGGTCTTACGCTGAAGATGCTGGGCGCACACAACGCGGCCAACGCCATCGCCGGGCTCGCGGTCGCGCTCGAGGCAGGGGTCGACCTCGATGCGGCGATCGCCGCGCTCGAGCCCCTCACCGCCGGCGACAAGCGCGGCCAGTTGATTGAGATTGCCGGTGCGACCATTCTCAACGACAGCTACAACTCCAACCCGGAGGCGCTGCGCTCCATGATCGCTACGCTCGCCGCGCGGCCTGCGCGGCGCCGCATCCTGGTGGCCGGCGAAATGCTCGAGCTGGGCGACTACGCGCCTGCGCTGCACACCGCCTGCGGCCACGCCGCCGCCGAAGCGGGCCTCGACTTTGTGCTTGGCGTCAAAGGCAACGCCGAGCATCTGGCCGCGGCCGCCTGCGCCGGAGGCGTGGCCTCGCAGTTTCTTCCCGACGCCGAAGCCGCGGGCGAATGGCTGGTTGAGAATCTTCGCCCCGGCGACCTGGTCCTGGTCAAAGGCTCGCGCGGCGTTCACCTCGAGCGCGCTATCGAAATCCTGCGCAGCCGCGTCGCGCCCGCCCCATCCGCGCCTGTCGGAGCCCAATGAATCGCCGCGATTTTCTTTCCCGTTCCGCGCCCGCCGTCCTTCTGCTTTCCGTCGTTTCCACCGCGCCGCTCGGCGCAGTTCAAGATCCCGACTGGACGCGTCCCTTCCCGTCCTTTCGCATCGCCGGAAACCTCTTTTACGTCGGCAGCGCCGACCTGGCCTCCTATCTCATCGTCACGCCCGCAGGCCTCATCTTGATTAACAGCGATCTCACTTCATCCCCGCCGCTCATCCGCAAGAGCGTTGAATCTCTCGGCTTCCGCTTCAGCGACATCAAGATTTTGCTCATCAGCCACGCCCACGCCGACCACTGCGGCGGCAGCGCGCAGATTCTCAAGCTCACCGGCGCAAAATATTTCGTGATGGCCGGCGACGCGCGCGTGGTGGAGACCGGCGGCCGCGCCGATTTTCAGTACGGCGCGGAGCCCGACCAGCTCTATCCGCCGGCGCACGTCGACCGCGTTCTCCACGACGGCGACACCGTCAGCCTGGGCGGCGTGGTGCTCACGGCGCACCTCACCGCGGGGCACACGCGCGGCACCACCACCTGGACCATGGATGAGAAGGAATTTGGGCCATCGGGAGCGCCAGGGGCTGAAGGCACAAGGATATTGCACGTGGTCATCGTCGGCAGCCCGAATGTGAACCCCGGCTACAAGCTCATGGGCAACAAAGCGTATCCGCAGATCGCCGCCGACTACCGCCGCGGCTTCGCCGTGCTTGAATCGCTGCCCTGCGATATCTTTCTCGGCGCCCACGGCGGCTACTTCGGCTTGAAGGAGAAATACGCGCGCTTCAAGAGCGGCGACCGCAACGCCTTCATCGATCCCGCCGGTTACAAAGCCTACATCGCCGAGCGCCAGCACGCCTTTGAGGCCGAGCTCGCACGCCAGTCAGGGGCGCGATAGCGCGCCGCGTTGCCCCATCCTTGCGCACATCCTTTGTGCGAAAGGATGGAAAAGCACAACCCTCACCCTGCCACTGTCATCCTGAGCGACTGAGCGCGAAGCGTGAGGAAGTCGAAGCACCTGCAGTTGCCCTATCCTTCGCGCAGTCTCATCGCGCGAAGGGTTGGAGAGCAAAGTCATCGCTCCGGCTCCGCCGGCCGCGCGCGCTTGCCGAACAGCGCGGTGCCCACGCGGATGCGCGTCGCGCCCTCCGCGATCGCCAGCGGAAAGTCGCCGCTCATGCCCATGGAAAGCACGTCGAAGTTCAAGCGCGGATGCGCCTGGGACCAGCGGTCGCGCAACACGCGCAGCCTGCGGAAGCACCCGCGCGTCACCTCTTCGGCCGCGCCCCACGGGGCAATGGTCATCAGCCCCTGCATTTCGAGATGCGTCCATTCCGGCATCCGCTCGAGCAACTGCGCTGCCTCCTCTGACTCCGGCTCCACGCCCGTCTTCGCCGCTTCCGGGCTCAGCTTCACTTCGACCAGCACCGGGAGGCGCTTCGCAAGGCTTTTCGCCGCATGGTTCAGCCGCTCGGCGAGCCGCACGGAATCGAGCGAATCCACGCCATCGAAAATCTCCGCGGCCTTCGCCGCCTTTTTCGATTGCAGATGCCCGATCAGGTGGACGCGCGACCGCAGTGGCACTCCCTTCGTCCAAAACTCCGCCGCACGCAGTGCTTTGGCGGCGTACTCCTGCACGCGGTTCTCACCGAAGAGGCCGAGTCCAAGCCGCGCGGCTTCGATCATCGTCTCCGCGGGAAAGGTCTTGGTGACCGCCATCAATTCGACTTCCGCGCGCGCGCGATTGGCCGCGCGGCAGGCCGCGCCGATCGAGCGCTCGAGCTTCTCCAGATTCTCCTCCAGCGTGGTCACCGGTTGATGACCCCCATCCGCCCCCACTCGAGCGCCAGCATCAGGCAGGCAAGAGCCGCGGCCCACCGCTGCCTCCGCGCCAGGGGAGAAAAATTAAAGAGGAAAGAGAAAAACGCGGCGAGAAGATCGGCCACCAGGTTTCCGCCGATGATCGCGTAATGGAGCCAGCCGTAGAGCGGCCCCAGAAAGCGCCAGTTCGCCAGCACCGCGTCAAACCAGATCGCGCTCAGAGTCGCAAGCGAAAGAGGGAGAACACCGGCGGCAGTTGCCGCGCGCCGGCCATGGAGCAGCCAGCGCCACGCAAAGGCAATCGGAATCGCCGGCGAGGAGAACAGCGCCCAACCCAGCCAGTATTTCCAAAGAATGGACTCGCCCACGGCTCCTCCATCGGAGTCAGCGCCCGCGCCCGGCGATGCTGGTGATCATCAATGACCCGCGACCCTCAATGCCCGCGTTCTTCGAGGAACTTCTCCGCTTCGAGCGCCGCCATGCAGCC
>JASHUF010000296.1 GCA_030040175.1 Acidobacteriaceae bacterium | reverse complement strand
AACTGCCTGCTCTCCGCGATGGATCATTGCCTGCGCAGCCGGCACTACGTAAACGTGGTGGTGGCCGGCAAGCATCCCGCGCCGCAGTGGCTCGCGATGGATGCGGCGGTGAAGCACTGCACGGAGGGCATCGGCATCTGGCAATGGGCGAGCAACGATCGCGGCGTCTCGCCCGATGCGGTGATGGCGTGCTGCGGCGACGTGCCCACGCTGGAGACGCTGGCCGCGGTCTCGATTCTGCGCCAGCATCTGCCCGAGCTCAAGCTGCGGGTGGTCAATGTCGTCGACTTGATGAAGCTGCAGCCGCAAACGGAGCACCCGCACGGGCTCAGCGACACGGATTTCGACACCCTTTTCACCCAGGACAGGCCGGTGATCTTCGCCTTTCACGGATATCCCTGGCTCATCCATCGGCTCACCTACCGACGCACCAACCACAACAACATTCACGTGCGCGGCTACAAGGAAGAGGGCACCATCACCACGCCCTTCGACATGACGGTGATGAACGATCTCGACCGCTTCCACCTGGCCATGGACACCATCGACCGCATTCCGCAGATTGCGGACAAAGGCGCCTACCTGAAACAGGAGCTCAAAGACAAGCTGGTCGAGCACAAGCAATACATCCGCAAATACGGCATGGATCTTCCCGAAGTGCGCAACTGGAGATGGAAGGCGGGCTGAGGGAAGGTTCGGGGAGCGCAGGAGGCGGCGGGCGCGGGTTTTTCAGGCGCGGGCCGGATTGTGCGCGCGGCGCAGCCGGGCCGCGTATTCGAGCTGCCCGGCGAGCGTGCGCAGCTCGAGCTCCAGGTTAATGGCGTTCACCGTTCCGCCGTCGATTTTGACTTCAGTCAGGTCATGGTCGTACGCGGCAGCGGCAAACTCGGAGGCTTTTCTCAAAAGAGCGATCGTCCTGTCCGTGAGATCCTGCATGGTCCCATCCTCTTCCCAGAGGGTATTCGGCTCCAGCGAGCGTGCCCCCGGTTCCTTCGCGTCAAAGGCGAAGGAACTTGCCCCGATGCGCGACCCATTCCGCGCTCGAGTGAGTCGAGCTGGGCGTTCCGGGGGCCGTGCGGGTTGATGATCGTGCGGGTTGGCGATCTGAATCCGTGGCGCGGCCCCGGCATTTCGGAAGCGCGGTTCCGCTTTGGAATTGCGAGCGGGAACGGTTGCTGGCGTTGACCGAGCGGGGCGCGATCGAACTGTGTCCCGGGCAAGTACGAGCAGAGTGCCGAAATGGCTTCAAACCGCGTATCGCGATGCAGAGGACCGATGCACGAGCGGCCGGCGGGATTCCCTGCGGAGATCTTCCACCCTGGTTTTCTGCATGGACAGGAGCAGTCCCGCGCATCGAACACCATCTTACGCAGGACCTTGTCGGTTGCAACTCCGATAGGCAACTCGATTGCGGTCAATTAATCGAGAAGCACAGCCGTATTCATAGGGACCCTCTACGGCAACCAGTGTGCCTCTGCGCTCACGGGAAGGATGTGACTGCGATCACAGGGGAGAGTGCAGGTTGGCCGCTACCCCGGTGATGGCGCAACTGCGCGCAATGCACAAGGCGCGGCTGCTCCGAAATCCGCTTACTCTACGGTGCGATAGATGGTGGCGGTTGTGGCCGCGGTGAGAATGCCCTGAACGTCAGCGAAAGTTGTCTTGACCTTGCTGTTGGGCACGTAGACGATGTCCTGCGGCTGCAACTGGGGCGGCGTGGTTTTGCCGTGAATGATGTCGCTGTAGCTGACCTCGAATTGCACGAAGGTGCCGTCGGGCTTGCGGCGGATGATGAGGATGTGCCTGGTGCTGGCGATGAGGGTGGTGCCCATGGCCATGGAGATGGCCTGCGCGGCATCGAGCTTTCCGTCCTCCTGCATAAGGAAGCCGCCGGGCCGGGTGACCTGCCCGAGGACGTAAACGATGCCGGCCCGGGGCACGATGACCGTGTCGCCGTCGTGCACCATCACGCCGGCAATCGAATCTCCGTTGCTGTCGCGCTCGTAGGGGTAGGTCTTGGTGGTGACTTCCCCGTTCTCCTCGTGGCGCACTTCGACTTTCCCGCCCGCCATCTGGGTTTCGCCGCCGGCAAAAGAGAGCACGTCGAGCAGGCTGTGCGGCGCCAGCATTTGCAGGCGGCCGGGATTGTTCACCTCGCCGAGCACGGCCACCAGCGTGGGCGCATACTGGGTGATGTCGAGAGTGACCTGCGGATGCTTGAGAATCTGCGCCGACTTGAAGGAATCCTGCAGGGCCTGCTCTGCTTCGGCCAGGGTTTCTCCGGCCACGTGCACAGGCCCGATGAGGGGCATCACGATGTTGCCGTCAGGGCCGACGCGGAACTGGCCGGAGAGGTCGGGCTCGTCGAAGACCTCGGCGTCGAGCTGAAAGCCGGGCTGAATTTTGAGCTTGGAGAAATCCTCGGGCACGGCGGTAAGGCCGGCCGAGCCGGTCTTGAGCGCTGCCCCCGCGGCGGCAGCGGCGGCGCCGCCGGCAGTGGAACCGATCTGGGATGCAGGGGTGACGGCCTGCGCATGCAAAAGCGCAGCCGGCGCCGGGAGCGCACAGGCAAGAGCGAAGCGGGCAACGGGTTTC
The DNA here is from genome assembly GCA_030040175.1 of Acidobacteriaceae bacterium. GTDB lineage: Bacteria > Acidobacteriota > Terriglobia > Terriglobales > Acidobacteriaceae > Telmatobacter. The sequence goes on along the minus strand of JASHUF010000296.1, from coordinate 9,869 downwards.
AGTCGCATCTCATGCCTCCTCGCCGTAATACTTGTTATCGCCGTAATAGCCGTAGGAATAGTAGTATTCGACGGATTTGGTGTCCATGCCATTGATGACGAAGCCGAGCTTGCGCCCCGGGCTGTGCGAGAGCACCTCCACGGTGCGCTTGAGAATGGGCCGCGTGGTCTTCTGCGAGCGAAGAACGATGATGGTGCCATCGGTCTTGGTGGAGAGGATCACGGGATCCGTGACCATGAGAACGGGCGGGCTGTCGATGATCACGAGATCGAACTGGCTTTTTGCTTCCTCGAGCAGTGCATCGAAGCGGCGGGAATCGATCAGCTCGGCGGGATTCGGCGGAGTGGTGCCGGAAGGAAGCAGATACAGGTTCTTGAGATAGTCGTGCGGCCGTATGGCCCGCGCGAAGGGAGTGCCGCCGGTGAGCACCTCGCTCAGCCCGTCTGCTTTGGACATGCGGAAGAGGGTGTGCACGCTGGGCTTGCGCATATCGGAGTCGAGCAGCAGAACCTTGCGCCCGTGCTGCGCGAAGGCGACCGCGAGGTTATAGGAGATGGTGGTCTTGCCGTCGCCGCCGAGGGGGCTGGTAATGAGAAGCACGCGCAGGGGATTGTCCGCGACGGAGAGCTGAATGGCTGTGCGCAAGGCGCGGTAGGCTTCGGCTGCGGGCGCGTTGGGCTTGGTGAGCAGGAGGCTCTGCTCGAGCGCGTTGACTCCCTGCGCCGGACCTTCACCGGGCCTGCCGGGCTTCAGGTCTTCGGCCCGGATCAGGGGAATGTCGGAGAGTACCGGCAGAAGGCCGATCTTCTGCACCTGATCCCGGGTGATGATGGATTCGTCGAGGTTCTCGCGCATGAAGGCGAAGGCTACGCCCAGAAACAGGCCGGCGCCGAGACCGATGAGAGGGTAGAGCCTCCAGTTGGGCCTGGTGGGGACCGCGGTAGGGCGGGCTTCGTCGACCAGGTCGAGATTGGTAGCGCTCACGCCGGCCTGGATCTGGGCCTCCTGCAGGCGGGTGAAGAGTTCGTCGTAGAGCTCCCGGTTGGAGAGTGCCTCGCCGGCGAGCACTTCCAGCTGGATGGTATCGTCATTGAGCTTGTTCACCGCCGTCTGCTGGTCGTTGTAGGCCTGGCGCAGGCCGTCTTCCGTGCGGCGCGCGAGCTCGAGATCGTTCTTGGCGCGCTCGTTGATGCGCTTGAGCTCCTCGGCAATGGCCTTGTCGAGCGCAGAAAGCTGGCCTTCGAGCTCCGCGAGATGAGGGTTGTTGGCGCCGTATTTGGAAGCGAAATCGCCGTATTGCACGCGAATGGCGGCTTCCTGGGTGCGCAGGCCCTGGAGCACCGTGAGCCCCTGGCCCTCGGTGATCACGGTGGAGCCGTTACCCATGGTGGCAAGCGGACTGGAACCGAGGCCCGACACCACTTCAGGACTCTGCGTTTGCGTGAGCTCGTAGATGGCTTCCTTGGTGATGCGGTCGGCCTCGGCGGCGGTCAACTCCTCGTTGAGCGCGGCCAGTTTGTCGACCGCGGGAATGTGGCCGCCACCGCCGCTTGAGAGCGCCCCGCCGCCCGTGCCCGTCCCGCCGGAGTTGTCCCCCAGGCCCAGCATGAGAACGCTCAGGCCGGTCTTGCTCTCGTAGTCGGAGAGCTTCTGCTGCGATTCGGCTACGCGGGCCTTCAGAGAATCGAGCTGGCCGCCCAGCCAGTCGGATGCACGCGCGGTGGCATTGAAGTGGTTCTCGAGGTATTCCTGGATGTACTCCTCGACGAAGGCGTTGGCCACATCGGCGGCGCGGTGTGCGTTGCCGTCGGTAAATTGCACCGTGATCAGCCGCGTGTCCTCCTGCGGCTGAACCTTCAGCTTGCCCTGGACGATGGAGAGCAGCCGCTCGCGCGTGGCCGTGGCTTTCTCCAGCGGCAGTCCCAGTTCGGCCTTGAGGGCGCGGCTCCAGCCGAACAGCCCGGGCTTGTAGGCGTAGACCTTGTCCAGGTTCAGGCGGTGAATCACGCGCAGCGTGGTGGTATCGTTCTGGAGAACCGTGGAGTGCGTGGTCAGCTCGGTCTTGAGATCCTCTTCGCCGCCCAGAGACGATGCCAGTTCCCCCAGCATGCCCTCGGCTAAGCCGCTCGAATTCTGCTTATCGACGAGCAAAGTGGCGGTGGAGGTGTAGGAGTTCCGCATCAGGATGCAAACCAGAAACCCAAGAGCGAGGCACCCGAGGCCCCACATCAGGATCAGGTTTCTGCGCTTGCGCAACACGCGAATCACGTCGCGCAGCGAAGCTTCTTCTCTTAAATTCGGGGCACCCGCTGCAGTTGGGTAAAAAGAGGTTGGCGACTTCGCCCTTTGCGCATTCTGGCCTGGGCGATCGGGAGCAAGACTCATTGAAACCACACTCTCCTGAGGCGGGGGTCAACGCCTGTCTAGCAACGGATGGCACAGGAACGTCTATAGATCAAATGGTAACATAGGGCGCGTGCTCCACTGCCTGCTCCCGAGCGCGTTGCAGCATGCGGAAAACGCGCATTTAACTTCGTGTAACGAAGGCCTTGAGCGAGCGTCTTGCGAACGGCCGCAGCAAGTCTCCCCTGCCCGCGCCATGCCCGCGCCGCTCCGGCTGAAGGGTGATGCGCAACCATGATTGCGGCCGAAGATTCCTGTCCTTCCACACTCGACTCCGAGGGCGTTCTCTCCGCGCTCGGATTTGCCGCGAGCGGTAGCGAACCCGGAGTTCCCTACACCGTGATTCGCGGCAACCGGGGGCCGCGATGGCTGCTCCCTAACCAGAGCGGGATGCTGCGCACGATTCTCCGGGAATGGCGTCCCTATGGGCCCGCGGCGCGATTTTTCTGGCACGGCCTGCGCCTGGCCGCGCGCTTGGGAGCGCTGCCGCTGGTGCCGGGAACGACGCAGGTGCGGCTGCCGCGCGATGCGGGCAGGCAGCTCCTGGGCCGCTTCGGATTCGATGGCCCGGCGCCGCATCCGGCGATCATGGTCGGCAACACCGTTGCGACGCGGAAACTGATCGTCTTTGTGGAAATTCCGGGCCGCGGAAATGCGGTGATCAAGTTGCCGCTGACGACCGTGGCGCGCACCAGCATCAGCGTCGAGGCGGAGGCGCTGAAGCGGCTCGATGGGGAGCACGGAGCGCCCCGTTTACTGCGTTACCAGTTAGATACTGGCGCGGCCATGCAGGAGTACCTGGCGGGAAGGCCCGGATCGAGACGGTGCAAGCCGGCGTACATCCGCATGCTGCTCGGCTTTGTTCGCCACGATGCGAAGATCGCTCTGCGCGAGCGCGGTGCGTGGCTGGCGGCGCGCTTGCACGCCTGCGCCGATTCGCGCCAGCACGCGGCCGCCCTTGACCGGGCGCTCGGCTACCTGGATTGCAATGCACTTGTGGATTCGGCGCTGGTGCACGGGGACTTTGCTCCGTGGAATATTCGCGAGCTGCCCGACGGCTCGTGCACGCTGATCGACTGGGAACTGGCGCGGTGGAATGGCCTGGCGCTCTTCGACTTGTGCCATTTCTATTACATGCAGTGCCTGCTGTTTTCGCCTCAGACGCTCTTCTACAAGCGCATGGTCAACGAAGGCGCGTGGCGCGGTTATTGCGGGCCTCTGGGCATGACCCCGGCGCTGCTGCCGCGGCTGGCCGCAGCCTTCCTGCTGGAAATGTTGGCGGGGTACTGGGAGATCCCTGCGACATCCGTTGACTGGTTCTGCCTGCGCCAGCTCAAGCTGTTTCTTGAGCGCGCCGGCGGTTAGGAGCGACAGCGAGAATTGGAACGGACCGCTGATGGTAAGATCACTGCAAACCGGAGCGATGCGCACGAAGAGTCAATGTTCGCATGCCTTGAGGGGTTGTAGCCACGCATGATGGAAGCCATTCGGCCGGCCGTCAAATCCGCGCTCTTATCCTGCGACATTCATTTAGCGAAGAAGACCCGCGACTCCGATTTGCGTGCGCTGATCCAGGATCTCAGGCCCGTCGATTGCGGCATCCCGCTGATCCGCGTGGGCGCAAGCGGCGACGGCGGCTACCTGATTCCGGACGATCTCGATGGAATTGAATACTGCTTTTCACCGGGAGTAAGCTCGGTTTCCGCATTTGAAGATCAGCTCGCTGACCGCGGCATCAAGTCCTTTCTCGCGGATTACTCGGTGGACGCGCCCGCGATCCTGCGGCCGGAGTTTACCTTCGACAAAAAGTTTTTGGGCGCCTGGGACGGCGGCAATTTTTTTACTTTGCAGACCTGGAAAGACAAGTACTTAAAGGACTATGAAGGCGACCTGCTGCTGCAGATGGATATCGAGGGAGCCGAGTACGAGGTTCTTCTCAATGTTCCCGACAGGCTCCTCGATCAGTTCAGGATCGTCGTGATCGAGTTTCACGCCCTGGACCGCTTGTTTGACGCCTTCGCCTTCAGCCTGCTGTCGACGTGCTTCAGAAAACTGCTGCAGTCCTTCCATGTGGTGCATATTCACCCCAACAACAGCGCCACGACGATCCGGCATGAAGGGATCGAGATTCCGCCAACGATGGAGTTCAGCTTTCTCCATAAAAAGCGCGTCAGTCGCACGACCCCGCAGACCAGGTTCCCTCACCCTCTGGACGTGGATAATGCGGGAGGAAAACACGTCGCTTTGCCCCGATGCTGGTACACACCGGGTTAGAGCCGTTTACAAGACCTGAATTGGACCCTGGGTTACTGGGCCTTCTCCATGAAGCGGTGGTAGCCGGGGAAGTAGCAGCCGTTGAAAAACTTCCAAACCATGCGCGCGCCGAGCGCGAGCTTGCGGCGCAGGGCGTAGGTAGAAGGCACGGTCTGATTCTTGAAATAGCGGGAGCGGATGCGCATCTCCTCGCGATCGCTGGCTTCACGCAGGCGGCGGTTCTTCTGCTGGGGATAAAAGCGCATGCGCGACCACTGGCGCGGGACATGGCGGATCGTGCCCAGATCGCTGAAGCGGATCCACAGGTCGGCATCGAAGGCCAGCTGGTACTCGGGATTGAATCCGCCGGCGCGATCGTAGATGGAGCGGCGCCAGAAGGTGGACATGCCGGGAACATAGTTATAGGTGTAAAGCCAGATGAAGCGGTTGAAGGGGATCTCGCGCTGCTGGCGCAGGGCGTTGCCTTCGGCGTCGATCCACAGCGCGTCGCCGTAAACCACGTCCACATCGGGGTGCGCGGCGAAGTACGCCCCCACTTCCCTGAGCGCGTTGGGCTCGAAGAGGTCGTCGCTGTTGAGGAAGCAGAGAATCTCGCCGCTGGCGTGCGCCATGCCCTTGATGATGCCCTGGGTCTGGCCGCCATCGGGTTCGCTGCACCAGAACTTGATCTGCTCTTCGTATTTGCGGATGATGGCGGGACTCTCGTCTTTGGAGCCTCCGTCGATCACGATCAGCTCCAGATCGGGATAGTCCTGGTCGAGAATGGAGCGCAGCGTGAGCTCGATGTACTTGGCCTGGTTGAAGGACGGAACCACCACGCTGAATTTGGGGAGCTGGTCAACGGTCATTCATTTCTCCTTGAAGGAGCGAATTGAAGCCGGGCGGCAGGGCTTGCTTTGCAGCTCGACGGCGCTCAGGCGCATCTCCCGGGATCGAGGGCTCAAGCCTTGCTGCCGGGCCGGGCCGCGGCCTCAAATCTCTCCGCTACCAGGTGGTAAAGAAAAATGCTGTTATAGACGAGATAACGGCGCCACAGACGGCGCGGCTCCTGGCACAGGCGATAGAGCCATTCCAGGCCGAGGGCGCGCAGCGCTGCGGGCGCACGGCTCTTGTCCCCTGCAACGATATCGAGGGCCAGGCCCACAGCCAGCAGAACCGGCACATTGAGTCGATCGCGGAACTCGTCGATCCAATCCTCCTGCTTGGGGCAGCCGAGACACACCCAAACCACGTCGGGTTTGGCGGCATTGATGGCGCGCACCATTTCGTCTTTCTCCTCTTGCGCAAGCGCACGGAACGGAGGCGAAAGGATTCCCGCGATTTCCATCCCCGGATTGGCGCGCTTCAGCGTGGCGGCCGCCCGGGCAGCCACACCTTCCGCTCCGCCATAAAAGAAATGGCGCAGGTTCATGTCCGCCGTTGCCGCGCAAAAGGCGGGTAGAAATTCGGGACCGCAGACGCGCTCGATCTCGACCCCGGCTCGCCTGCGCCCGTACCAGACCAGCGGCATCCCGTCGGGCAAATTGAGATCCGTTTTTTGCAGAATTTTGAGAAATCCCGGATTCTTCATTCCTTCCACCAGCATGTGCACAGTGGTGAAAGTCACCGTCCTGCCGCGGTCTCCATGCTCGATCCAGGAGCGCACGGCGCCAACCGCGGAGGGAATGTTGGTTGTCGCGATGGGGACGCCGAAAAGACGAAAATGAGGAACTTCCAATCTTTTCGCTTCCGCGGTGCAAACGGCCGCTTCCGATGCATTGCTCTCCAAAGCAAAAATCTCCTGGGTAACTCCTTGGAAGATCGGGAAAACGGAACTTGCTTTGCATCAAAACGAGCGATGCGGGCAATCGTTTGGCGATTAACGTTAAGGTAACATGGGGTTTCTCATCTTTCAACGGTCTCGTTATACAACTTTGGTGATTCTGTACTTATTCTTATCAATTCGAGATGAAGAAACGCCAATCCGGCATGTCGTGGTGGTTCCCTGTTCGTTCCTTCGAAGATGGTCCGCGCGGTTGCACGCGCCCCAAAGGCCCTTGCTTTGTCCGGAGCTCGAGCCCGATTTGGACTTTTGCCGGGAAGCGCGGGCTATCGCAATTCCTCAGTCGCTGTATCCTGAGGCCATCGCATTCAAGCCGACGCGATTTCAAGGAGCGGCGACCTTGCACCAACGCAAAATGGCCACACCCACTCAGGAATTGGCGTTATGCTCAGACCCTGCTCACTGACCGGTACTCCGTTCCTTTATGCTCATTTGAGCGTGATGCCTTGAGAGTTCTTATCCTGCACAATCGCTATAGGATTGCTGGCGGCGAAGAGGCGGCGCTGGAGAGAGAGAGTGCGCTGCTGCGCGCGGCCCCGGGGGTCGCGGTGGATGTGCTCGAGGTGAGCAATGAGGAGATTTCCAGCACGGTGCAGACGATCAAGACGGCGGTCCTGACCCCCTATTCGCCGGCAGGCCGGCGTCTGGCCGCCGAGCGCATCCGCGCCTTCCGGCCGGACGTAGTGCACGTGCACAACTTTTTCCCTACCCTCTCGCCCTCGGTGTACGACGCGTGCCGGAGCGCGGGCGTTCCGGTGGTGCAGACGCTGCACAACTACCGGCTGGTGTGCGCCAATGGGCTGCTGTTTCGCGCCGGGCACGCGTGTACAGAGTGCCTGGGACGGACCTGGACCTGGCCGGCCGTCCGGCATGGATGCTATCGCGGGAGCCGGTTGGGATCGGCTGCCGTGGCGGCGATGATCGGCGTGCATCGCGTGCGTGGGACCTGGAACCGGCGCGTAGACCGGTTTATTGCGCTCACCGAGTTTGCGCGTGCGCTGTTCGCGGAGCGCGCGGGGATTCCGCCGGAGAAGATTGCCGTGAAGCCGAACGCGGCGCCGGACGCCGGCGAAGGCGACGGAGCCGGCGGCTTCGCGTTGTACGTGGGCCGGCTTTCGCCGGAAAAGGGCGTTGCCACGCTGCTCAAGGCTGCAGCCTGTGGGCTGGGCCTGCCTCTGGTGGTCGCCGGCAGCGGGCCGCTGCAAGCGCAGGTGGAGACGGCACAGAGCGCAGGCCGGCTCGAATACAAGGGACTGCAGGACGCGGAAGGCGTGCAGCGGCTGATGCGAAGTGCGCGGCTGCTCTTGATTCCTTCGCTCTGGTACGAAGTGCTGCCCATGGTGGTAGCGGAGGCGTTCAGCGCGGGTCTGCCCATCGCCGCCAGCAGGATCGGGTCGCTCGAGACGCTGATCGAGGAAGACGGCAACGGGCTTCTGTTCGAGCCGGGAAATCCCGACGCGCTCGCCGGAACGGTGCGGCGTTTTGGCGCGGATCCTGAGCGGGAGGCGGCGATGCGGCTGCGGGCGCGCGCGACGTACGAAGCGCTTTACCGGCCCGAGGCGAACCTCAAGATGCTTCTCGCGGTCTACGAGCAGGCGCGCGAACAGGCCCGGCACGACTGGCAGGCGGCAGGCGCGAGGCGTCTTTAGGTCGCGGCGAGCGGCGCGGGCCGCGGATCGAAATCCGCTTGCGGACCCAAGAAGAGGCATAGACTGATCGCATGGCGCTCGCATTCACTACCTCGCATATCGAAGACACGCGCTCCCTTTTCCGCCAGACCAAGGGCCTGGCCGACCGCGCCATGGCGCAGGCGAGCGACGAGCAGCTCCTCCGTGCGCTCGGCGAGGAGGAGAACTCGATTGCGATCCTGGTGAAGCACATGGCGGGTAACATGCGCTCGCGGTGGACGGATTTCTTGACCACGGACGGCGAGAAGCCGGACCGGGACCGCGACCGCGAGTTTGTGGAACCGGCGGCGACGCGCGCGGCGCTGCTCGACGATTGGGAAAGGGGATGGGCGGCGCTGTTCGGCACGCTTGAGGGATTAAGCGATGCCGACCTTACGCGCACGGTGCGCATCCGCGGCGAGGCGCACAGCGTAATGCAGGCGATCAATCGCGCATACGGCCACTGCGCCTACCACGTGGGCCAGATCGTGCTGCTGGCCAAGCATTACGCAGGCGAAAACTGGCAGACGCTGACCATTCCGCGGAAGAAGTCGGCAGAGTTCAACCGCAGGGTTGCGGCGGGCGAGGCCAGCCAGCGATAGGGCGAATCGTGGTAATGGGTCAGTCTCAATTCGCTTGGAAATGGCACGGCTCCACAGGACGCGGAAAACCGCTATCGCAGAGGCCCTGTAATAAGGGCATGGCTTTAGCCGGGCCATACAACGGCGCAAAATGAACGCGGGCTTCAGCCCCTGAGGGATGATTCTTTCAAACTGAACCGCTGCCTGAATCGCGCCGCGGCTACGCTACAATCAAAGATGGGCATAAGGCCGAAATTCTGCGTATATTGACGCACCCACAGCAAGGAGTTTTCCGTTTATGGCGATTCCCGCCACACAAATGCGTCCGGGCATGATCATCAAGCACAACGACGTGCTGCACCTGGTCTTCAAGGTGGAGCACCGCACGCCCGGCAACCTGCGCGCCTTTATCCAGGCCAAGCTGAGGAACCTTAAATCCGGGGCCATGTTCGAGCATCGCTTCCGTTCCGGCGACGCCATTGACAAGGTGGTGGTGGATGAGATCCCGATGGAGTTTCTCTATAACGACGGCGACGATTACTACTTCATGAATCCGGAGAATTACGAGCAGACGGTGCTGAAGGCCTCGACGCTGGGCGACGCGGTGGAGTACCTGACGGCCAACCTGCAGATCCGCGTGAGCTACTTCGACGGGCAGCCCGTGGGCATCGAACTGCCGCAGACGGTCGATCTCGAAGTGGTGGAGACGGAGCCGGGACTGAAGTCGGCGACGGCCTCGAGCGTGACCAAGCCGGCCACGCTGGAGACGGGCCTGGTGGTGCAGGTGCCTCCGTTCATTAACGCGGGCGAGAAGATTCGCGTGGACACGAGTGAAGGGGCGTATCTGAGCCGCGCCTAAGCGGCGGCCTCGGGCAAAAGAGAGCGGCGCTCGCCAGGCGCCGTTTTTCTTTGGACGGAGAATTCATGCGGCGCTGCCTGACCCGCTTCCGGCCGATCCGGCGCGGACGGCGTCTTTCATCGCACACCCTCGGGCAGGGTGATGGGCGTAGCCTCGATGAGCGCTTCGATAGGCTTGAGCGCATCGAGTACGGGAGCGGAAACGGGCTCGTCAACCTGCACCACGGCCAGCGCCTTCACCGGCTTCGCTCCGCTGCGCTCCCG
>JASHUF010000295.1 GCA_030040175.1 Acidobacteriaceae bacterium | reverse complement strand
CGAACTGAACTCAGCCGGAGTCTGAATGTCGCAGACCAGCGCCCACACAATCGCCGGCGCCGCGTGGATCACAACCTCGGCCTCAGTGGTCGGGCAGTCGGCGTAGCGCAGCTCCGCGGCTTCCACATCGGCATGATATGCCGCAGATCGTCGGTCCGCCCGGAATAAGAGTCGCGGGCCGGCCTTCGTGGGCGTGCCCGCTGAGCAGTCCGTCGCGCCTTGCTTCAGTTGGTGATCCAGGGGTAGGTGATCACTACTGGGCTCCTGCCGCTAAATCAGGCGAGCCTCAACCCTCCCTGCACGCACGGACGCGGAGCCGCCTACGAGCACGCGAATCGGCCAGTCATTTATCCGACGGAACTCTGTGTTCCTGATCGTGCTTGGGCTGGCCGCTCTAGTGCGGCTCGTGACGATGATTGCCTACTTCCCCGTCTTCTGGTACTCGGATAGTTTTGGCTATCTCCCGCCAGCCCTCGATCCCTATCCATTTGTCGTTCGACCGGTTGGCTATTCCCTGCTACTGCTCTGGCCGCTCCGGGTGTTCCACAGCGTTGCTGTCGTCGCTGTCGTTCAGCATGCTTTCGGTCTCCTGGCAGGCACGCTGATCTACGTGCTGCTGCGCCGCCGCTTCAGGTTCGCAGGCTGGACAGCGACGCTAGCCGCAGCCCCAGTGCTGCTGTCTGCCTACGAGATCCAGCTTGAGCACTTCATGATGAGCGACGCGCTGTTCATGATTCTCACCGTGACTGCCCTGGTCATAGCTCTCTGGCGCCAGGTCCCGTCCATCGTGGCATGCATCGCGGTTGGGCTGCTTCTCGCTGCAGCATCCATCACCCGGACAGAAGGACTGCCGATGGCGGCCACATTCGCGCTCGCTCTGCTTGTCTCGTATGCGAGCTTCCCTGAGCGCCTGGTGCGCATCGTAGCCCTGGCTGTCAGCTTCGTTTTCCCCTTGCTGGTCTATGCCACCTGGTTCCAGGACGTCCACGGCGCTTTCGAGCTGGATTCCACCTTTGGTGGCGCGTTCCTGGCAGCGAGGGTTGAGCCGTTCGCTGACTGCGCGATCATCCATCCACCGGCGAATGAGAGATGGCTATGCCTGCGGACTCCCGTCTCACGCAGGCTCCCTCCAGATGATTACCTGTGGAGGCCTGCCCCAGTCACGCCCCTTGCTAAGCCTCCGACAGGACCTGAATTCGGCGCCCAGACCAGCGCCGTCGCTGAGAAGTTCGCTATTCATGCCATTGAGCACCAACCGCTGGCTTATAGCGCGAGCGTCTGGAGCATGTTCCTCCAGACTTTCAAGTGGAACAGCGGTCCATATACCAATGGTCAGCAAACGTGGATGTTCCCGGCGCGCCAGCCTGAGACTGTGGCTCAGCTTGCACGTGCCAATCGTGGAGGTACTATTGACCAGTCGTTCTATCAGTACAACGGCGGTCGTAATCCCGACACGGAGTTCCGGCAGCCATGGGCAGGGATACTCCGCGTCTACCAGAACTTCGCTGTAGTAGCGCCGCCAGCGCTCGCCGGCCTCCTGATCATCGGCCTCATCGGCATATGCCTGGCGTTCCGGCGTCGCGGAGGTCCGGCGTTCCTGCCGTGGGCCACGGGAGTGCTGATGCTCGTCTTCCCGGCCGCAGTGTCCAGCTATGAGGCGCGCTACGTCGTGCCGACCGTGCCATTCTTCTGCGTGGCCGCAGCACTAGCTATCAGGGAGATCGGTAATAGGAACCAGCGGGCGTGACAATAGAGGGCATGCAGATCGGGATTGCCGCGCACGTTGCCGGGCCGGAAGACGCCCAGTTCGTCCGTGACGCCGAGCGGCTCGGCGTCAGCTCGGTGTGGGTCGCCGAAGCCTGGGGACAGGACGCCTTCACGCCGCTGGCCTACCTCGCCGCGCAGACCGAGCGAATCGCGCTCGGCACCGCGATCGCGCAGCTCGGCGCCCGCACCCCGGCAAACCTTGCCATGACCGCGATGTCGATGCAGCTACTGTCCGGCGGGCGGTTCCGGCTCGGCATCGGCACCAGCGGGCCTCAGGTGATGGAGGGCTGGCATGGCGTCAGGTTCGACGCCCCGCTGACCGTGACGCGCGAGACCATCGAGATCGTCCGGACAGTCGCATCCGGCCGGCGGCTCAGCCATCAGGGGCGGGCCTACCAGCTGCCGCTGCCCGGCGGTCAGGGCAAGGCCATCCGCTCGATGCTGCCGGTCACCCCGGTTCCCATCTACGTCGCCTCGCTCGGCCCGCGCAACCTCGAGCTGACCGGCGAGCTGGCCGACGGCTGGATCGGCAACACGTTCATGCCCGAGCACGCCGATGTGTTCCTCGACCGGCTGCGCGCGGGTGCCGCCAGGGCGGACCGGTCCCTGGCAGACCTAGACCTGGTGATCCCCGTCGCGGTCGAGATCACCGACGATGTGGACGAGGCCGTCCGGCGGCACGCGCGCGGCTATGCATTCACGATCGGTGCGATGGGCTCGCGGGATCAGAACTTCTACAACGCCGCCTTCACGCGGCAGGGATTCGGCGACGACGTCCGTGCCGTCCAGGAACTGTGGCTGGCCGGCCGGCGGGATGAGGCGGCCGACCGAGTGCCGCTCGAGTTCGGCGCGAAGACCAATCTGATCGGCACACCGGGTATGATCGGCGATCGGCTCCGTCGCTACCGCGACGCCGGCGTCACCACGCTGCAGGCGAAGCTGAGCGGCAGCCCGACCCAGCGGCTCGACACCCTGGCGCAGCTGGTTGATTTGGCTGGCGATGATGTCGCCGCTGCAAGCTTCGAGGGGTAGGCACGGGTGATCGTCGCAGTGACGCTCATCCTCACGGTTGCGTTCGCATTCCCCCTCATCGCGCGCGCTCTGGGCGGCTCATCGCCCGTTCGCACGCCACTTGCTGCCTTCGCCCCGGTAGCCGCCC
>JASHUF010000294.1 GCA_030040175.1 Acidobacteriaceae bacterium | reverse complement strand
TGCTCGCGCACCTTTTCTGCGGTGAGTCCCAGCACGTGCTCCAGCAGAATCGCATGCAGATGGCTCAAATCGAGGTTCCGCTGCCGCTCGGGCAGATTCTTGAGCAAGGGCGCCGCGGCTTCGCGCTTCGAGCGCAGCAGAAACGCCCCGCTGGCGAGCACGGCGACAAACGCAATGCCTTTCTCCGCACCCAGCTTCCCCACACAGGTTGCCGCGTCCGCATCGGCCAGTTCTTCCGCCGTGAAAAACTTCTCCGCCTCCGCCAGAAACTTCGCCCCGTCGAACCCCTCCAGGTTATGTACCACCCGGTGCGTGGGCAGAATCACCAGCCCGTCCGTGTCCATGTTCACGAAGGTCATCATCGCCGCTGCCTCTGGATACTTGGGCTGCGGTACTTGCTGCGCGCTGCGCACCGTCTTGCCTGTCCCGTCCGCGTGGAACTCCTTCGCGTAGTTGAGCGCCGTTTCATAGCGATGGTGCCCGTCGGCAATGACCAGCTTCTTGTCCGCCATCGCCGTCACGAGCAGGTTGATCGTCGCCGCGTCGCTGATCCTCCACAGCCGGTGCTGCACGCCGTACTCATCCGTCACCTCGGCGTCCGCCGGCCCGCTGCCGTCATAGAGAATCCGCTCCACCGCGCCCGCAGGATCCGAGTAGAGCATGAAGATCTGCCCGAAGTGCGCCCGCGTGGCCTTCAGCAGGTTCAGCCGGTCGCTCTTCGGTTTGGAGAGCGTCTGTTCGTGCCGGAAGACCACCCCGTCGGCGTACTCGTGCAGCTTGCCCAGCGCAATGAACCCCCTCCGCTCCCTCACCGTTGTGCTGCCGGGAACCGTAAACCGCTGGGCGTAGGCCAGTATGCAGGGTTCTTTCTCCTGGATCAGCACCCCCGCCTCGCGCCAGGCGCGAAAATCCCGGCCGGCGCGCGTATACACATTCTCCCGTTCGGCATCGAAGAGTTCAGGTAGTCCGAGGATGATGCGGACCAGATTGTAAGGGCTGCGCTGGTAATAAGCCTGCTGCATCGCAGGAGATATCTTGTCGTATGGCTGGGTGACCACATCGTCCAGCCGGACCGTTGACGGATTGTAGCGCCAGGCGCGAAACGGGTAAATGCGAGCCATCAGACAGGTCTTGCTCCGCGTTCCAGCGGTTCCGGAATGGCTGTACCTGGAAACCGCCGCGGCCAAGTGGCGTTTTCCCCGGTCCGGGCTCCCCGGCGGCTATAGCCGCTGAGGTGAAAGCCGAAGTGGAAGAAAACGCTACCCTGCACCGATTCAAAAAAGGCAGGTGAATTCCGGAACCGCTCAGAATCGCTTGATTTCTCAGCCGCCCGCCTTCCGCCTCGCGCAGAATCGGAACGCCGGGATGCTCAGGCTCGATTGTATCCCAGCCTCCTTTGCCGGCCCGGTGTTCAAAGTACCGGACTTCGGGACCCCGGAATTACAATCGGATTACGCCTGAAAAGCGCCAATCGTGCTACTATCGCGTCCAACGTCAAGGGGCTCCTCGATGACCACGCTTCCCCTACCGCGGGTATTGCCAGACGGGCGCGGCAGCCTGAATCTGGTCCGCCGGGGACTGTGTTTCTCCCTCTGGCACAAGGGCTCCTTTCGGCGCATACGCCTCACTGCCTTCGCCGGCCTTTGCCTCCTCCTCGCTCTCTTCTCTCTGCCGCACGCGCGCGCGCAAGACGATCAGTTGAACCGTGTGCACGTCCAGCCGCCTTCGTCGTCCTCTACGCCGTCCACCGCGGAGCCCACGGGCGCCGAAGCCCCTCCGGAAACCGGCATCAAGGCCCTGCGGGTGCACCCCGGCTCCTTCATCCGCATGGATGTCGACCTGGTGCTCGTCCCCGTTACCATCACCGATCCCATGAACCGCCTCGTCACCGGCCTCGAGCAGAACGACTTCCAGGTCTACGAGAACAACAACGAGCAGAAGATTTCCAGCTTCGCCTGCGAGGATGCGCCTGTCTCCATCGGCATCATCTTCGATCTCTCCGGCTCCATGACCTCCAAGCTCGCCCGCGCCAAGGATGCCATTCTGCAGTTCGTCAAGACCGCCAATCCCCAGGACGAATTCTTCGTCATCGGCTTCAATGACCGTCCCGAGCTCATTGAGGACTTCACCAGCTCGGTCGACAACATCGAGGCCCGCCTCGCCACCGTGCGCGCCGGCCATCGCACCGCCCTGCTTGACGCCATCTACTACGGTGTGGCCAAGATGAAAGACGCCCGCCACGAGCGCAAGGCCCTGCTCGTCGTCTCCGACGGCGGCGACAACCGCTCCCGCTACACTGAAGGCGAAGTCCGGGCCCAGGTCCGCGAGTCCGACGTCGAAATCTACTCCATCGGCATCTTCGATCCCTACGCGCCCACCCCTGAAGAGCGCGCCGGACCGCAGCTCCTCGAAGACCTGAGCGATTCCACCGGCGGCCGCATGTTCCGCGTCGACGACGTCGACGAGATGAGCGACATCGCCGAAAAAATCTCCACCGAGCTGCGCAACCAGTACGTCATCGGCTACAGGCCCGCGGACATGACCAAGGATGGCAAGTGGCGTAAAGTGAAAGTGAAGGTGAATCCTCCTCCGGGGCTGCCTCCGCTCACCGTCTATGCCCGCACCGGTTACTATGCGCCTTTGCAATAAGGTCCTGCCCACGGCCCTTCTCACGGTGGCTTCGGCTGTGCTCGCGTCTTCCCCGGTTCCCGCGTCCGCGCTCCCGCTCGCGGCCCAGTCGTCCGCTCCCGTTGCCGCCCAAAATCCAACCCTCCCGCACGACGCCGATCCCGTCCGCTCGCCCGACGGCGTAGAGGCTCCCGCGGCCGCGCCGCTGCCCAAAGAGGGCAAGGAAGGGTATGTCCTGCGCACCAACGTCGAGGAAGTCGTCCTCAACGCCACGGTCCTCGCCGGCAACAAGATCGTCCAGAATCTCACCAGGGACAATTTCGAGGTCTACGAGGATGGGGTCAAGCAGACCCTCCTCAGCTTCCAGCACACCGATCTTCCCGTCTCCATCGGCCTCGTCATCGACAACTCCGGCTCCATGTACCGCAAGCGTCCTTCCGTCAACAAGAGCGCCCTCGATCTCGTCCTCGCCTCCAATCCCGAGGACCAGGCCTTTGTCGTGAACTTTTCCGACGAAGCCTTCATCGACGCCGACTTCACCTCCGATCCCGCCAAGCTCCGCGAAGGCCTCGGCCACATCGACTCCCGCGGCGGCACGGCTCTTTATGACGCCGTCGTTGCTTCCGCCGATCATCTCGTCGAAGAGGGCTCACGCCCCAAGCAAGTCCTCGTCCTCATCACCGACGGCGAAGACAACGCCTCTACCCTCAACCTCGAGCAGACCATCCACCGCGTGCAGGAGCTCTCCGGCCCCGTCATCTACTCCATCGGCCTCCTCTTCGGCGACGAGATGAGCCGCGCCGAGGTCCGCCACGCCCGCCGCGCCCTCGAAATGCTGTCCACGGAAACCGGAGGCATGGCCTTCTTCCCCAAGTCGATGGAAGACGTCGACGAGATCGCCGCCGAGGTCGCCCGCGACATCCGCAGCCAGTACACCCTCGGCTACCGCTCCACCAGGCCCATGTCCGAGCCCGGCTTCCGCCGCGTAGAGGTCAAGGCCGAGGCCAAGGGCATGGGCACCCTCACCGTCCGCACCCGCACCGGCTATTTCCCCGTCGCCCGCCGCGAAAAGCAAACCGCCCAGGCCACCCAATAAGCGCGCACGCCCATGCCCGAACCCGCTCCCACCGCCCAAGACCTCGAAAACCTCGCCCGCCTCAAAGCCGGAGGCGAAAAGGCCTACGACGACATGTACGAGGCCCACTCCCAGCGCGACATCGACAACTTCTACCGTGATGCCAAGGAGTGGTACTGGGAGGCCATCGCCGTCGCGCGCCGCCTCGGCCTCAAAGAAGAAGTCCAAGCCCTCGAGGACCGCCTCCACCACATCAAGTCCGTCTACCGCAGCCAGTTCTCCGGCACCTGAATCGCGACGGAGGGGATATGCGCAGCCAAATCGCTAGAGCGGTATTCATGGCAGTGTCGTTAATGCCGGCATTCGCGCCGAGCCTCCAGTCGCCAGTCGC
>JASHUF010000293.1 GCA_030040175.1 Acidobacteriaceae bacterium | reverse complement strand
CACGAGGAGAACGCAAGAGCAGATGAGCAGTTCGCTTGTCCGGCCGGAGAGTTTTGCCGTGCAGCGGGTGTACACCGCCGACGGTCGCATCGACGAGACCCTCACGGTGTGCGACGGCGAACTGGTGCTGGTGCCGGAGGGTTATCATCCGGTGGTGGCTGCGCACGGATACAACGCGCATTATCTGAACGCGCTTGCGGGCTCGGCGCGCCCGCTTGCCTGTTCTGACCACCCGGTACATGCGTGGGTGCGCGGCGAGTGGAAAGCAAAAGACCCGCGGTTGCCGATGGTTCACCGCTGAGCGCGGCTGTGCGCGAGCGCAGCAAAGGACGCGCCCGGCACGCGAAGTACGCAATCGAACGCGAGGAGCGACCCCATGAAGACGCGCCGTTTGACCATGGCCCAGGCGCTGATTCAATTCCTCACGAATCAGTACGTGGAGCGCGACGGCCGCGAGCACAAATTCTTCGCGGGCGTGCTGGGCATCTTCGGTCACGGCAATGTTGCGGGCATCGGCCAGGCGCTCGCGCAGACGCCCGAGCTGCCGTTCATCCTGGTGCGCAATGAGCAGGCGGGCGTGCATCTGGCGGCGGGCTTCGCCAAGGCGAGCAACCGCCTGCGCACTTTTGCCTGCACCTCGTCCATCGGCCCCGGCGCCACGAACATGATTTCCGGCGCGGCGCTGGCCACCATCAACCGCCTGCCGGTGCTGCTGCTTCCCGGCGACATCTTCGCGCGTCGGAATGTCGCGCCGGTTTTGCAGCAGCTCGAGTCGTCCGCCACACAGGATATAAGCGTGAACGATTGCTTCAAGCCGGTGTCGCGCTATTGGGACCGCATCTATCGTGCCGAGCAGCTCATCGCCGCGCTGCCCGAGGCCATGCGCGTTCTCACCTCGCCCGCCGAGTGTGGCGCGGTGACGCTGGCTTTGCCGCAGGATGTGCAGACTGAAGCCTTCGACTATCCGGAGGAGCTTTTCTTGAAGCGCGTATGGCTCATTCGCCGCGCCGCGCCGGACCAGGAATCTCTTCGGCGCGCGGCAGAAGCCATTCGCCGCGCCGAGCGCCCGCTGATCGTAGCCGGCGGAGGCGTGCTCATGAGCGAGGCCGCGGAACCTCTCGCCTACTTTGTCGAACGCACCGGCATCCCTGTGGGCGAAACCCAGGCCGGCAAAGGCTCGCTTGCGTGGGACCACCCGCAGTCCATGGGTGCGATCGGCGCCACCGGCTCGCTCGCCGCCAACCGCCTCGCGCAGGCAGCCGATCTCGTCATCGGCATCGGTACGCGCTACTCCGACTTCACCACGGCCTCCATGACCGCGTTTCAAAGCCCTGCAGTCCGTTTCGTCAATATCAACGTTGCCGAGTTCGACGCGTACAAGGTGGGCGCGATTCCGCTCGTGGCCGACGCGCGCGCGGCGCTCGAAAAACTGAGCGTCGCCCTCGGCGAGTATCGCGTCAGCGCGGAGTATGCCGCGGAGATTGCCGCGCTCAAGGCGAAGTGGGAGGCAGAAGTCGATCGCCTCTATCATCTCAACAACGCCGGCAAGCCCGCGCAGAGCCAGGTGATCGGCGCGCTGTGGGAGGCAGCCGGCGGGCGCGATGTGCTGGTTTCGGCCGCGGGCAGTCATCCCGGCGACCTGCACAAGCTTTGGCGCACACGCGCGCCCAATGGCTATCACATGGAGTACGGCTACTCCTGCATGGGTTACGAGATTCCCGGCGCGATGGGCGCAAAACTCGCTGATGCCAGCCGCGAGGTATTTGTGTTTCTCGGCGACGGAACGTATCAGATGATGGCGGGCGAGATTGCGACATCGATACAGGAAGGAATTAAGATCGTCATCGTGCTGGTCGACAATTATGGTTTCGCTAGCATCGGCGGCCTGAGCCGCTCGCTCGGCCAGGGCGGATTCGGAACCGAGTACCGCGCGCGCAACGCTGCGTCGGGGCAGCTCGACGGCGACGCGCTCCAGGTGGATTACGTCGCCAACGCGCGCAGCCTGGGCGCGTTGGCCGTGAAAGTGGAGACGATTGCGCAGTTGAAGGACGCGCTGGAAGCGGCGAAGGCTGCCGAGCGCACCAGCGTGATCGTGATTGAGACCGATGCCGCGGTGGGCGTGCCCAGTTACGGCTCGTGGTGGGATGTGGCGGTTGCCGAAGTATCCGAGATCGACAGCGTGCGCGCGGCGCGGGCACGCTATGAAGAGGCGCGCAAGCGCGAACGGCATTTTCTCTAGAGGAGCGTAAGTTATGGCGGAGCGGTTGCAGAATTTTGTTGACGGGAACTGGCGCGCTTCGAGCGCGAGCCAGGCGCTCGACGTGATCAACCCGGCGTCGGCCCAGGTGCTGGCAGAAGTGCCTCTTTCGCCGGCCACGGACGTGAACGCGGCCGTGGAGAGGGCTGAGCGCGCCTTTCTCTCCTGGCGGCGCACGCCGGTGGTCGATCGCGTGCAGCCGCTCTTCAAGCTGAGAGCGCTGCTCGAGCAGCACCGCGACGAACTTTCGCTCTCCATCACCAACGAGTGCGGCAAGACACTGGCCGAAAGCAAGGCGGAGATGCAGCGCGCGATTGAGAATGTAGAGACGGCCTGCGCCATGCCCATCCTGATCCAGGGCGCGAACTGCGAGGACATCGCCAGCGGCATCGATGAGCACATGATCCGTCAGCCGCTGGGCGTGGTGGCGGCGATCGTTCCCTTCAATTTTCCCGGCATGATTCCGTTCTGGTTTCTGCCTTACGCCGTGGCCGCGGGCGACTGTTTTCTGCTCAAGCCTTCCGAGCGCGTGCCCATTACTTCGCAAATGGTGTTTCACCTGGTCCGGGAGGCAGGTTTTCCCGCGGGCGTGATCCAGCTGGTGCACGGCGGGCGTGAAGCGGTCAACGCGATCCTGGACCATCCCGGCATTCGTGCCGTGAGCTTCGTCGGCTCCACGGCGACGGCGAAGTACATTTACAGCCGCGCCGCCGCCAGCGGCAAGCGCGCGCAGTGCCAGGGCGGAGCCAAGAATCCGGTGGTGGTGATGCCCGATGCGGACTTGGAGATGACCACGCGCATTCTGGCCGACTCGGCCTTCGGCTGCGCGGGACAGCGCTGCCTTGCGGCTTCCGTGGCGATCACGGTGGGCGACGCGCGATCCGGTCTAACCGAGCGAATGGCTGCTGCCGCGAAGGGCCGCAAAGTGGGTTACGGCGCGCAGGCGGGCGTGGAGATGGGCCCGGTGATCTCGGCCGAGAGCAAAACGCGCATCGAGGGATTGATCGCCAAAGGCGAGCACGATGGCGCGCGCGTGCTGGTGGATGGGCGCGGTCCGAAGATCTCCGGTTACGAAGACGGATATTTCATTTTGCCCACCGTTCTCGACGACGTTGCCCCGGACTCCGAAGCCGCGCGCACGGAGATCTTCGGGCCCGTACTGAGCCTGATGCACGCGCAGACCATCGAAGAGGCCATTGCGCTGGTCAACGGACGCAGCTACGGCAACATGGCCTGCATCTTTACCACCGATGGCGCCAACGCGCGCCGCTTCCGCTACGAAGTGAACGCAGGCAATGTGGGCGTGAACGTGGGCGTAGCCGCGCCCATGTCCACGTTCCCTTTCAGCGGTTGGGGCGAAAGCTTCTTCGGCGATCTGCATGCGCAGGCGCACCACGCGGTGGAGTTCTTCACGCAGACCAAGGTAGTGGTGGAGCGCTGGCCAAAGGAGTGGAGCCGCAAGTTCTGAGACCAGCGTCTAGTTCTAGCTACTAGCTCGCTTCGCGGCGCCGGTTGGAAGCCGAGAAACTCACATGCGGCGCGGAAAAGCTAGAAGCTAGAAGCTAAGAGCTAGAAGCTGTTTTCCAAGGAAAAACCATGAAGCAACTGTTGGTGGGCAACGCTCCCTGTTCTTGGGGCACGCTGGAACATCAGGACACGAGCAAGCAGGTCCCTTTCGGCCGGATGCTCGATGAGCTGGTGGAGACCGGCTACACCGGAACCGAGCTGGGCGACTGGGGTTACATGCCCACCGATCCTGACGCGCTCTGCAACGAGCTAAGGAAGCGCGGCAACGTGGTCATGCTTGGAGCCTTTGTGCCGGTGGCGCTCAAGAACAGCGGCGCGCATGCAGAAGGCCGCGAACGCGCAGTGAAAACGGCGCGCCTGCTCGCCCGCGTGGCCACGCAGCCGGTGCCGTTCCTGGTTCTCTCTGACGATAACGGTACCGATCCCGTGCGCACGCAGCGCGCCGGCCGCATCCGTCCGATGGACGGTTTGCGCAGAGAGGAATGGAAAGTCTTCGCGCGCGGCGCGGACGAGATTGCGGCGGCAGTCTTGGGTGAAACCGGCCTGCGCACAGTGTTTCATCATCACTGTGCCGGCTACGTGGAGACGCCCGACGAGATCGCCATGCTCCTCGACCTGACGAACCCGGAGTGCCTGGGACTGGCCTTCGACACCGGCCACTACGTGCACGGGACGGGCGGCGAAGACATCGACCTGACGGCGGCGCTCAATCGCTTCGCCGAGCGCATCTGGTACGTCCACTTGAAGGACCTCGATCCGGCCGTGGCCCGCCGCGGCCGCAAGGAGGAGCGGGATTATTTCACCGCCATGCGCAACGGCCTTTATCCCGAGCTGGGCAAAGGATGCGTCGATTTTCCCTCCGTATTGGGCTGGCTTGGCCGCCGCGATTACCGGGGCTACGTGCTGGTAGAGCAGGATGTGCTTCCGGGCATGGGCACGCCCAAGCAAAGCGCGCAGCGTAATCGCGCCTATCTGAGGTCGATTGAAGAGAACTTTGCGTGAGGGCCGCAATCGAGCAGCCGGCGCGAAACGAAGAACGCTCGCCGGGAGGACGGGAGAATGGCCGGGAAAAATTGCAATTCGGACTGATCGGCGCTGGACGCATCGGTCCTGTGCACGCGGAAACCGTTGCCCTCCGCCTGCCGGAGGCGGAGATCGCCGCCATTGCGGATGTGAATCGTGAAGCCGCCGAAGCGCTCGCCCGCCGATACGGCATCCCGCGCATCGCCGCCTCGGCTGCGGAGATCTTCGCCGACCCCAAAATCGACGCCGTGCTTATCTGCACCTCGACCGGCACGCACGCCGATCTGATTGTCGAGGCCGCGAAGGCCGGCAAGCACATTTTCTGCGAGAAGCCGATTTCGCTCAGCCTCCGCGAGATTGACCGCGCCATCGCCGCCGCGGACGCGGCTCACGTGAAGCTGCAGGTGGGCTTCAATCGCCGCTTCGACTCGAATTTCCTCCGCGTGCGCCAGGCCGTGGCCGCGGGTGAAGTGGGCACGCCGAACTTGCTGCACATCATCAGCCGCGACCCTGCGCCGCCGCCCCTCGCTTATATCAAGACCTCCGGCGGAATCTTTCTCGACATGATGATTCACGACTTCGATATGGCGCGCTACCTGATGGGCGAAGAAGTGGAAGAGGTCTATGCGGCGGGCGGCGTCTTCGTCGATCCGGGATTCCGCGAGGTCGGCGACTTCGACACCGCGGTGGCGATGCTGCGCTTCAGGAGCGGCGCCCTCGGCACCATCGACAACAGCCGCAAGGCGACGTTCGGCTACGACCAGCGCGTTGAAATTCTGGGCAGCAAGGGCAAAATCGCCACGGAAAACCGCTATCCCAACCAGGTGGTGGTCAGCGGCGAAAAATCCGTTTACACTGATCTGCCTTTGAACTTCTTCATGCAGCGCTATCCGGAAAGTTTTGCCCTGGAGCTCGAGCTGTTTACGCATGCCGTGCGCGAGGGCAAGGCCACACCGGTGACGGGAGCCGACAGCCGCGTGCCGGTGGTGATGGCGCTTGCCGCGCGCAAATCGGCGGACGAGCATAGGCCGGTGAGGCTGGAGGAGGTTGAGCGATGAACAGGCCTGCGAAAAAATCGATGCTCGCGTGCGTTCTCACCGACGCGCACTTGTGGGTGCCGGTGATCGTGCTCATTCTGGGAACGGCGCTGCTGATGACACTGAAGTGAGAGAGATGAGTTCAAACGCAACCACTGCGCCGGTGCGATCCACGCTCTCGCTGCATCAGCTCGGCGTCTTCTGCGGGTTGGCCGCGGCGGTGTGGCTGGGCAGCGCGGAGGCGCCGACCAAACTCGTCAATGAAGGCTTCTCGCCCTTCCTCATCTCCATGGGCATGGTGATGGGCGCGTTCGTCGCGCGCTGGTCGGTGCCCACGCTGCTCAAGGGCACCGGGTTTCTGTTTTCCGACGTGCGCGAAAAGCCGCACCTCATCGTGTGGGCGCTGCTCGGCGGCATGCTTTGGGCGGTCGCCAACACGCTCACCATTTTTGCCGTGCGCAACGTAGGTCTGTCCATCGCATTTCCGCTCTGGAACACCATCAGCCTTGTCGGCCTCTTCTGGGGCTGCCTGCTGTTCAAGGAACTGCGCGGTTCAAGCGCGCGAGATTGGGCCAAGGTGATCGGCGGCGCGGCGGCCATTGTCTTCGGCGCGGCAGTGCTCGCCGTGGCCACGGCGCAGCAATCGGCGGGCGCGCCGGGGAAGGCCGCCACCGGCATCATCGCCGCGCTGGGCGCGGGCGTGCTGCTGGGCACCATGTATATTCCCTATCGCAAGGCCTACATCAGCGGCATGAACCCGCTTTCGTTCGTCACCATCTTCACCTTCGGCGAGTTGGGAACCATCCTCATTCTGGGCCTCGATTTTTATGGCGGCGCCGGCAGGCTGGCGGCGGAGCTCCATCGCGCGCGCCCCATGCTCTTCTGGCCGTTCCTGGGCGGATTCTGCTGGGTCATCGGCGATCTGTTCCAGCAGTACGCGGCCAAATACATCGGCATCGGCCGCGGCATTCCGCTTTCGAATACCAATCAGCTCTGGGGACTTGCCTGGGGCGCGCTGGTCTTTGCGGAGTTCGCCGGACTAACTAGCTCGGGCAAAATTCTCATCGTCGCCGGCTCGCTCATCATGATTGCAGGAGCAGTATCGATCAGCCTGGCCGAGCCGCCGGCGTCGGAGCTCGAGAATTGGCATGCAGCCATGCGCCGCGAGTGCGGGCGCTACGCACTCGATGCCCAGAGCGTCGCCGCCGTGGTGCAGGGTGAAGATCCCCTCGCCGGTCATGCGCGTCCGCGGCGCTGGTGGGAGGTGCTCATCATGCTCTCGGCCTCGGCCATTTTCGTGTGGCTGGCCATGGGCACGCGCGCGCAGCACATTGATGTCAACTTTCCCTGGATGCTGGTGCTCATTGCGGGCACGTTGATTCCGCTCTTCGTGGTGGGATCGATGTTGTGGCGCAGAACGAGATTTTCCTGAGTCGCCGCGTTTCTCCTGAGCGCGCACCCCGCATGGCATTCCTGTGCCGGAGACTTGCTGTTGGAAGCAGTGAGAAATGACGACGAGAACGGAGATCCTCCAACGTCTGGCCGGGGAGACCGAGCCCTGGGACGTGCTGGTGATCGGCGGCGGCGCCAGCGGTCTGGGCACGGCCGTGGATGCGGCCTCGCGCGGCTATCGCACGCTGCTCGTCGAGCGCCACGACTTCGCTAAGGGAACGTCCAGCCGCAGCACCAAGCTGGCCCACGGGGGCGTCCGCTATCTGGAGCAGTTGAATCTCACCCTGGTGCTGGACGCGCTGCGCGAGCGCGGACGCATGCTGCGCAACGCGCCGCACCTGGTGCACGACCTCGAATTTGTGGTGCCCGCCTACGGCTATTTTGCTCTCCCCTACTACGGTCTCGGCCTGAAGGTGTACGAGCACCTTTCGGGAAAGCTCTCGCTGGGCCATTCGCACATCCTTTCGCGCGCCCACACGCTCGAGCGGCTTCCCGGGATCGCCGCCGAGGGCCTGCGCGGCGGCGTGCTCTATCATGACGGCCAGTTCGACGACGCGCGCTTCGCCATTGCGCTCATGCGCACTCTCGAAGACCTGGGCGGAACGGCGATCAATTATATGGAAGCGGTGGGGCTGCTCAAAGAGAGCGGCAAAATTATCGGCGTCAAGGTGCGCGATCGCGAAGAGAAGGCGGAGCTCGACATTCGCGCGCGCGCGGTGATCAATGCAAGCGGTGTTCACGCCGAAGAGATGCTCGCACTCGATGGCGATGCGCGTAAGGGCTTGCTTGCCGTGAGCCAGGGAACGCACTTCGTGCTGCCGCACTCGTTTCTCCCCGGAGAGACCGCGTTGATGGTTCCCAAAACCGCCGATGGCCGGGTGCTGTTTGCGATTCCCTGGCATGGAGCCGTGCTGGTGGGCACCACGGACGAGCCGGTGGATGCTGTGACGGACGAACCGCGCGCGCTCAGCGTAGAACGCGCATTCCTGATGCAGCACATCGCGCGGTACTTCCGCCGGCAGCCGAAGCCGGAAGAGATTTTGAGCGTGTGGTCCGGGCTGCGGCCGTTGGTGCGCAAAGCGGGAGTGAAGACCTCGAAACTTTCGCGCGATCACACCATCCTGGTGTCGCCCTCGGGCCTGATCACGCTTACCGGCGGCAAGTGGACGACCTACCGGCGCATGGGCCAGGACACGATCGGCCGCGCGCAGAAGGTTGCGCGGCTTCCGGTACGCCCCTCGCAGACGCTGAACCTGAAGCTGCACGGATTTGCGCTCGAGTCGAGTGCGGCCTCGGAGTGGGAGCGTCAGTACGGCTCTGATCTCTGGCTGCTGCGCGAGCTTTCGCGCAAAAGCCCGGGCCAGAATCTCGACGAACTGCTGCACCCGCGGCTGCCCTTCCGGCGGCGCGAGGTGGTGTGGGCGGCGCGGCATGAGATGGCGCGCACGGTCGAAGACGTGCTCGCGCGGCGCACGCGGGCACTGTTTCTCGACGCGCGTGCCGCCATGGAGGCCGCGCCGGAAGTGGCTTCACTGCTGGCCGCGGAATTGAAGCGCAGCGACGCCTGGCGCACGCGAGATCTCGAAAGCTTTCTTTCCGTCGCCCGGGGCTATCTCTACCAGGAATGCGATTCCCCGCCTATTCCGCGTTCAGAACCACATCAAACAACAGCAGGCTGAGGGTGGTGAAGATAATGTCGTAGCCCACGAGCAGCTTGATCCACAGCGCAGGATCGCTCTCGCCGGTGAGGATCGATTCGGTGGCCAGCACCATGGCCAGCAGTGCAGGTATAAAAATCGGGAAGAGGATCAACGGCAGCAGCAGCTCGCGGTTGCGGCTGCGGATGGAGAGCGCGGCAAAAAACGTGCCGTTGGCCACCAGCGCCCACGTGCCCAGCGGCAGCGCCAGCAGCAGCTGCCACGGGTTGCCTTCCACGCGCAGGTTGTAGAAGACAAGAAACACCGGCGCCAGCAGCAATTGCACGATGGACACGAAGAGAAAGTTCGCCAGCACCTTGGCCAGGAACATCGCCGCGCCGGGAGCCGGAGCCACGCGCTGCGCGTCGAGCACCTGGTGGCGGATTTCGCGCGCCCACGCCTGGTTGAGAGCGCTTACTGAGGCGAAGAGCGTGGCCACCGAGAGCACGCCGCCGGCAATCTGGCGTGCAAAGGGGCCTTGTGGATCGAAGGCAAGTGAAAACAGCACCACCACCAGCAGCGCGAAAAACAGCATGGAGTTGACGGCTTCGCGCGAGCGCCACTCGATGCGCAGGTTATTGGCGAGATGGGTCCAGAGAACGCGGCTCATGCGCGCTCGCCCTCCTTCACCGCGTCTTTGGTCAGGTCGGCCGTCTGCACTTCCACGCCCGGCGCGCGCGCCGCGCGGAGATAATCTTCGGGCGTGAGAATCAGCTGCGTGCCCCGCGTGCCCGCCGAAACGCTGATGCGGTCGAAGAGCAGCGCGGTCTCATCCACCCACACCGGGAACGGCTTTTTAGCGCCGAAGACCGTCACCCCTCCGCGCACGTACCCGGTGAGCGCTTGCACATCTTTGAGCGGCGCCATCTCTGCGCGGCGCAGGCCGGCTGCGCGGGCAAGCTTTTTGAAGTCGAGCTCCGCGTCGCCGGGAATCACGGCAAAGACATACGCGCCGCGGCCGTCGGTCGTGATCAGCGTCTTGAAAACCTGTTCCGCCGGCATGCCGATCTTCTTCGCCACCGTGATTGCGGTCAGGTCGTCGGGATCGACCGCGTACTCGCGCAGTTCGAAGGCGATGCCGAGCGACTCGAGAAAGCGTGCGCCATTGGTCTTCATGGCTGAGGATTTCCCGGTTCAAGCGATGCGACTCTTCCCGCGCGTAGGGTAAGCACCCAGTCGGCGATGGGCGCGGCAAGCTCCAGCTGGTGCGTGGTGAGCACGATGGTGCGATCCGTCTGGCGAAAGCCGGCAAGCAGCGCGACCATTTGCAGCGCGCTTTCCACATCCATGTTGGAGAACGGCTCGTCGAGGAGGAGCAATTCGGGCACGGACAACAGCACGCGCGCGAGCGAGGTGCGCTGGCGCATGCCCTGCGAGTACTGGCCGAGAATGCGCTTCAAATCGGGATCGAGTCCCACCTGGCGCAGCGCCTCAGCGGGCGCAAGGCAGGCGCGGCCGGGATAGAGTCTGGCAAAGTAGCGAAGGTTCTCTTCCGCCGTGAGCTCGTCGTAAAGCATGGGCGCATGGCTCATGTAGCCGATGCGCGCGCGTTCGGCTTGCGGCTCAAGCCCGCCGAAAACGCGCGCCGCGCCCGCACTGGGACGCAACAGCCCGGCAAGGATGCGCAGCAACGTGGACTTGCCCGCGCCGTTCTCGCCCACCAGCACGTAGCAGCGTCCCCGCGCAAAATCCACCGAGACCTGGCGCAGAGCGGCGAAAGCGCCAAACAGCCGCGAGACCCGATCGAGCCGGGCGCAGAGCGTGGAGTCTGCGGCCTCGAGCGGTTGGGTGGTCATCGATGGGCGTGCGGATCAGTTGGCGGCTTGCGCGGCCGCGGGAGCCGGCTGCGCTGCACCGGAGGCGGTTGCGGATTTGGCGCCCGCGGGAGCCTGGGGCGCAGCACCGGGCGACGATCCGGGTTGGGAGCCGGGTTGGGCGGGTGCATACTTGCTGGCGCACTTGGCCTGCAGTTGCGATGCATGAAACACGCCGTCGCGCCCATAGGTGCCCTCGGCCACCGCTTGGGCGTCGTCCTTAAACGTGTCCGGCGGCGGTTCGGAGCCCTCGTACGCCACCTTCAGCAGCCGTCCCGAGGCGGCCTTGGGCGAGTGGCTCTCGAATTCGTTCAGAACAAAAGTCACATGAGGGCCGTCGGGCACGATGGTGCCAGGCTGCACGAAGCCCTCCACGCGCAACTGGCTGTGATACGCCTTCTCGCCCATGCCGCCGAGCTCGCCGATGGTGACGTAGTAGCTCTTGTTGGCGCTGACGCCGGTAATCGCCAGCCACGCGATCGTGCCGATGATGACGGCAGCCGCAATCCCGATCCGCGCCGATTGCCTGGAGGCTTTCATGATCTCTCTTAACGATACGAGTGGAGGCGCGCCGGGTCAACCGCCATGCAATCATGGGGGGGCAGGTGCAATACCGATTGTGGACGCGGAAACCCGCCTTTGAAAGGGGCGGAATGGAATGGGAAGGGAGCCGAAGCACAGAGAAAACGCGTGAGGGCCGAATGTTGAAGGCAGGGCGAAAAGGACGGTCGATGTTCGCGCGCGTTATCTCCGGATGGGGCAGCTTTGCCGCCTCAGCCCGCGCGGCGCATCCCCGCGCGGCGCGCCCTTGCGCCCGCGTGCGCCGGGTGTTCGGCCGGAACCGGGTGCGGCTCGATGCGGGTAAAGTGGCGAAGGCACGAGGCCAGCGCCGCAGGCGAGAGAATCATGGCCACAAATGCAAATCCGAGAACGAAGTCGAGCATGAAGTTCATTCCTCCGGCATGCCTTCCACCGTGCCATTGAACGGCTCTGCATGGATGGTGGCTTGTGAGCAACGGTAGCGCAGGAAAGAAACCGCAAGGAATAGCTCTTCGGCGGGGGAAGAATAGCCCTTCGGCGCAGCCGGGAATGGCCACTTGGTAATGGCCCGCGATGGCCGCGGCATCCCCCAAAGGGCGCATCAGGCCGGCCAACAGTCCGGCATCCGCGCCTCTTCCCCCATCCGCCAGCCGATCCGGGCGGGGCACGGCTATTCGCCGCGGTTGGGCACCTGCATCAGCAGGCGCTTCCACGTCTTCTGGTTCTTGCGGAAGCCCCGTTTCAGGTCTTCGAGGGTGCGCGCAAAGTCGGCGTTGGTGCGCAGGTTGTTCCACGCAGGATTCTTCTGGAACCAGGGATAGTTTTCGTTGCCCAGGTAGATGGCGCGGCGCAGCCAGTGCAGGGCTTCGCTCGAGTCGCCTTCGACGGCGAAATAGGTGGCCAGGCGATAGGCCATCTCGTGGTCGGCCCCGGCCGCCGTGAGGGTGTCGTCCTGGAGCAGCGCCGCGCCACGCTCCCGCTGCCCCATCTGCACGTAGCAGAGCGCCAGCGTGGGCACGGCGATGCGCATCGATTCATCGTCGCGGATCACGCTCTCGAGGATCTCGATAGCCTTGTCGAGCCGGCCCATGCGCATTTGCTGATAACCGGCGGAGGTGCGCAGCAGGGGATGGTGCGGCTCGAGCGCGAGGCCTTTTTCCAGCTCGTCGCCGGCCAATTCAATCTGGTTGCGGTAGTGGTAGACGCGCGCGCGATGATTATAGAGAATGGCGGCGTTCGAAGGGTTCAGCTTGAGCGCGCGGCTGAAGGCAGCCAGCGCCTCGTCGTACATGCCGTCGCTGCGCAGGGTGACGCCGGCCACCAGGTGCACATTCCAGTTATTGGCCGCGCTCGCCAGCAGGTTGGCGATGCCATGCCGCGCGGACTCCTTTTCGCCGCGCGAGAGCAGCATGTAAATGCGGTAGAGGTTGGCCTCAGTCAGCGCGGGATCGAGCTTGAGCGCCTCCTCGAAGGCGCGGCGCGCGCGCATCACGTGCGTCTGCCCGCCGAATCCGTGACGAACGTACTGGAACTCCACCACGCCCAGGCCGCTCCATCCGGGAGCGAAGCGCGGATCGGCCAGCGTGACCTTCTCAAACAACGACTGCGCGCGGTCAAGATCGGCGCGCGAGCCGCTGCGCACCCGGAAGGCGCTGAGCAGGGCGCGCGCCTGCAGATAACGCTCGCTGAGGGGTCCCGCGAGAGAGCCTTCGCGCGGCGCCGGCCGCACCTCTGCCGGCACGGTCTCGATTCGCTCAGCCGCGCTGAGGCCGTGCAGCGCGGCGAAGACTTCGTTCGCGATCTCGGTCTGCACCGCGATCAGGTCGAGTGAGCCCACCTGCACGGAGCCGCCCGTGCGCACGCTCTGCGCGGAAACGTGGAGAAGCTGCCAGTTCAGGTCGAAGCCTTTCTCTGAGCGCAGAAAGCTCCCTGCGAGCACGTAGGAAACCAGCAGCTTCTGTCCCATTGCGAGAGGATCGAGGCCGGAGGCCTGTTGCGCGACGGGCAGAGACCTGAGCGTGCTTGAAGGGCGCACCACCAGGCCGGGAATGCGCGCCAGGCGCGCG
>JASHUF010000292.1 GCA_030040175.1 Acidobacteriaceae bacterium | reverse complement strand
GGCCGGTGAGGTAGAGTCTTTCGAGCCGGGTTCGTTCCTGGTCGGCGGCAAGGGTCTGGCTGCTCAGGCGGTGGGCAAACCGGCTTACAAAAAGAGCGAGCAGAAGGAAGATGGCCGAAGCGATCCAATCCTGGGGATTTTCTTCGTACAAGGAAAAGATCGGCGGCATAAAGAAGTAGTCCAGCGCGGCGACCGCGGCGATGGCTGCAATCGCAGACTCGATGAATCCCCATCGAAATGCGACCACCATGACAAGCAGAAGGTCGACTAATCCCGCGGTGAGCGGCCGGGAGTGAAGCCGGTAGCCGATGCCCGCAACCAGAAAAAGAACGGGCACTGCAGCCGCGCTGCGAAGGAGGCGCCTGGCGCCGGACATACGCGTCTTTCCTACATGTCCAGCGTAGGCCTGAACCCGTAAGGATTGAGTAACGACGGCGGACTTGCCCCATGTGCGATGCCGCCGCTTTTCCGGCGGCCACGGGCGGTCTTCGAAAAGTCGCAAGGAAACTGTAAACCCCTCGCAATCGTTAGCCGGTCGTAACGAGTCATGGCGTTGAATCAACAATGCCGGACACGCCCGGCGAATTGGGGGGTCTCGAAGTGAACAGCACAAAGAGGATTGCGGATCCGGAGCAACCGGCGATGTCGCCCTTGACGGCGCACACGGTCATGGTTCTGGAGATGGAACGGTTCATGATTCTGGCGAGGGAGGCGTCTCACAAGCCATCGGCACCGGCTTTGACATGGCGCAGCCGGAGGAGGCGCGGCGCCGGCACGGCGGCCGGAGCGTTGCTCCTGCTGCTGGCGCTGATGGCCTTCGCGGTCGCACCAGTGCGGGCGCAGTCGACGTTTGGAAGCATTCGGGGAACCGTCGAGGATGTTTCCGGAGCGGCCGTTCCGGGGGCGCAGGTGACTTTGCACAGCATCGACGAGAATACCGACCGCACGGTGACGTCCGACGAGGCGGGGAATTACGTCCTGGAAAATGTGAAGGCGGGCAATTACAGCCTGCATGCGACACACTCCGGATTCACGGAAACAGCGATCGACAATATCGTGCTGGCCTCGCGCCAGGATCTGCGCTTCACGCTGCAGATGCCGGTAGCCGCGCAATCGACCACGGTGGAAGTCAACGCCTCCAACGCCGACATCAACACCGAGAACGCGACCGTAGGCGACTTGAAGAACACAACGCAGATCGGGGAGTTGCCGTTGAATGCGCGCGCGGCGACCACGAGCCCGCTGGCGGCGCTGGCGACCTCAGCCAATGTGCAGCAGGACAGCGAAGGCAACTTTGCCATCGGCGGAGCCACGTCGAACATGATCGGCCTGTCGGTCGACGGCATTTCGACCGTGAACGTGTGGACCAGCGGCGTTTCGCTTGCGACGGGCGCGGAGGGGTCCAATCCGTACCCTTCCTCCGAGGGCATTTCGGAGCTCAAGGTGACGGCCTTCAATAATAATGCCGAGTTTTCCCAGGTGGCCGATGTCACTTTCACCACTAAGGCGGGAACGAACTCCTACCACGGCAGTTTGTTTGAGTATCTTCAGAACGATGCCCTGAATGCCGCCACCTACAACTTCCCCGTGAAGGCTCCCGAGCGGTTCAATACCTTCGGCGGCAGCGTGGGCGGCCCGTTCTCAGTACCGCATTTCTATGACGGACACAACAAGACCTTCTTCTTTTTCGACTACGAAGGCAATCGCCGGCGCACGTCCGAGCCCGAGCTCTACGCGGTGCCCTCGATGGAGGACAGGCAAGGCAACCTGAGCGATCTCGAAGCGGCCGGGGAGATTCCCGCCGATCCCGGCAACTCCAACTGCCCGCAGTCAACGACGGTGGGATGCCTTATCAATCCCGCCACCGGCTCGCTGGCCACGGGGCAGCCATTCGCCAATTACCAGATCACTACGCCGTTGAACCAGTCGTCGCTGACCTTGCTGAATGACTACTATCCGTTGCCGAACGCGGCCAACCTGGGCGGCGGCCTGAACTACGAAACGCTGGTTCCTATCCCAGCGAACACGGACGGTCTGGACGGACGCATCGACTACGTCATCAGCCAGAAGCAGCAGGTATTCGCCCGCTACAACTGGAAGAATCTCCTCTTCAATATTGTCAATCCGCTGCTGCCCAACGACGTGGATACGGAGCACGACCGCAGCTTTCTGGTCTCGCATAACTACGAGATCACCAACCGCATGGTGAATGAGTTTCGCTACGGATTCACGCACACCATTCTGGCTCCGTACTTTTCGATCGAGGGCGCGGCCGCGATTTCGCAGCTGGGATTGCAGGGCGTCGACGTTTCACACCATCCCACGGATGGCGGTTATCCCAGCATCGTGTTCTCCGACGGCACCAACTTCGAAGCCATCGGCAGAGACCACGTGGGCAACACGCTCTCCAGCACCGACGAGCTTGCCGACAATCTGACCTACACGCGCGGCCGGCACAGCATCCGCGGCGGCCTCGATGTGCGCTGGGTGCGGTTCGAGGTTCCCGAAATCGAGACGCCGTCAGACGACTACGGGTTGTTCACCTTCAACCAGAGCATTTTCACCGGCAGCTCCTTTGGCGATCTCCTGCTCGGCCTTCCCAACACCACGTACTTTGCGGTGACGGGGCCGAGAAACGATGCGGGAGGGCCGCAATACGGATTCTACGGGCAGGATGAGTGGCAGGTGAACAATCGCCTGACCGTGAATTTCGGCCTGCGCTGGGAGATTCTTCCGCCTTTCATCGACGTGAATGGACAACAGGCGAACTTTGACTCCAGGACGGGTGTCGTGATCGTAAATCACAACCTCTACACCGGGGAGGACAAGGGACCGGTGCTGGCCTTCCTGCAGTCGTTCAACGCCTGCAATGCCGGGCCTCCGGGATGGGCGGCGCCCGCCGATGCAGGATATGCGCCATCGAGCGCGATGCCCTGCACGGAGGTCATTTCCAATGAGCAGGAAGGCGTCCCGATGGGTTTGCGGCAGACGTATAAGCGCAACTTAGACCCGCGCCTCAGCTTTGCCTATCGGCCTTTCGGCAACGACAAG
>JASHUF010000291.1 GCA_030040175.1 Acidobacteriaceae bacterium | reverse complement strand
CGGCGCTGCCCGAGGGCGTGGCGGCCAAGCAGAATGAGCGCTTCAAGATGTACCTGAGCTCGGACGATCAAATTATCGAGAAGCGCTGGGTCTATGTACTCGACATCGACTGCCACGGCAAAGGGTCGCTCCTGTATCCGCTGGACACGGCGGACAACCGCTTTCCCAACGATGCGGATACGCCCATGCAGTTCGTGCTGCCGGGCGCGCCCACGCTGCGCATCGGGGCGCCGTACGGAGTGGACACAATTCTGCTCATCAGCACGCAGGAGCCGTTACCCGACCCGTCTGCATTGAATTTTGAAGGGGTGGGCACGCGCGGCGGAGTGAGCGCATCGAGCAATCCGCTGCAGGAGCTGCTTTCCGGCGCCAGCGCCGGAACGCGGGGACCGCTTCCCGAAATGCCCACCAACTGGAGCATTGGCGCAACCACTCTGCAGAGCATTCCCGAGGGGGTGAACTGACGATGAGCAAATCAGCGAGTCAGCGAGCCACCAGGCTCTAGGGCGATTGTGAGCGCGTAGATGCCTGTACCGGTAAACGGAGCGCATCGAGCAAGAATCCGGAGATTTTTTCAAGCAGACGACAACCGAAATCCGTGGAGGAGAGACCGTATGAGCATCCCACGCCGAGATTTTCTTTCAGGCGCCGCCGCCCTGGGGATACTGGGCACACTGTTGACGCCGGAGCAGTTGCGCGCGCTTCAGGACGCGCAGGACCAGAACGCGCAGAATGAGGCCGCGCAGGAGGAAGAGGAGCTGCCGCATTCCTCCACCGGATTCTGGGGCGGATTCTACGACCAGGTGAATCCGAACAGCCCGGACTATGGGAAACCTGCAGCGACGCGCGGCGCGGAAAGCCTGGCCAGTCCCGGCCTGGAGACGCAGTATCTGCATTACCTGAGCGACACCAAGCAACTGCGCTACGCGACCGCGATCGACAAGGGTGAGCTGCTCGATCACGACGGCGACGTCTCCGTCAGCATCCTGATGAACCAGTTCCGGCCCTCGAGCGAGGACAGCAAGGACAAGAATGCCTCGCAACTGCGCGTGGACACCACGCAGAACCATCCCTTCATGAACCTGCTTTCGCCGCTGGCGTGGTCGGCCATGGCGTCGCTCCGGCCGGACAAGGCGGGCCAGATTCCGCCGCTCGATCAGCTGGGGTTCAAGTCCGACCAGGTGATGAATTCGTCGAGCCACATTCTGCTCACGCAGGGCAGCGGCAAGATTGCAGTGAATATTTCACGCGCGGCCAAAAATTCCGGGTTCGTGAAGGCGCTCGGGGTGATGGTGGAGGCGGCCAAGATGGCGGCGCCGTTTGTCGCGTTGCCGGCGGTGAGCGTGCCTGCGATGAGCGCGTTTTCCGAGGCCTTCAGCTATTGGGAGAATCGCACGCAGTTTCTCATCAACGGCAACCTGGTGAATGCCGCGGCCACGCAGCAGGCGATGGACGATCCGGAGCTGCACTCGCCCCTGATCGGGCTGATGGCCGGCGACTACGTGGTCGTGGCCAAGAAGGACACCGACCAGTTGCAGGCCGTGTTGCCGCAGTTGCGCATCTTTCAGGGCTACCTTGTGCACGCGGATACGGACCTCAACCAGCCTATGGACCAGGTGCTCGCAGACAAGAAGATTCCGGACATCACCTACGCGACAGTGAGGGTGGGCGTGAACCCGATCGAAACCTCCGCACCGGCGAAGGCCAGCCCCGCGGCGGCGGGAGGCGCGTCCAGCGCGAAAGAGAAGAAGAAATCGGGCAAGGACTAAGCGGAACGGCGAGGGCGGCGTTTCGGCTTGCCGGGATTCTGGTGCAGCAAACCTGCGCCCAGGCCGGGCAGCCGAATTTACTGAGGCAAGGCGCCTGCGAGCCGATCACGGCGGGAATGTGTGGAGTGTTGGCGTGCCCTCGAGTTTTGCCGCGAACGAGCCACAACCGCGCATCGGAATCGAGAATCAGGATGCAGTAGACTAAGGAATGATCATGCCCTGCGCTCCGCGGAGGGATGGGTGAGCGGTTGATACCGGCGGTCTTGAAAACCGTTGTGCCCGAAAGGGTACCGGGGGTTCGAATCCCTCTCCCTCCGCCACGATACAGTCTCCAGTCGTCTATCCCCGTCTCCCATTGTCTACGTTAGTCGTTTAGAATAAGCTATATACGAGAAGTTCCCCCTTCACCCGTCTCCCTGCGTCTACCTGAAGCGCCGTTTTCCTGTAGGTATTTTCTTCGGTACTCTGTTTCCGGGAGTGTGGGTATATTTATGAATTTGAGCGATACAGCAGTGAAGAAGACCAAGCCGGGACCTACGGCATTTCTCCTTCGGATATAGCCGTTTTCGGCCCTTCCCAGGATGCCGATTTCTTGTTGCAATCGGCACTTGACCTCGGTGGCTTCGGTGTACAGCAAAAGGAGAAATGCTTTAGTGTCGGCAGAGAAGGGGTGCGCAGGTTCTACAACTCGTGACGATGCGAAAGAATGTTGCTATGAAAAAGAAGAACAAGCTCGCGAATGACGAGAGAGAACTGAGCCGGCGCAATTTCCTTCAGAGCGGCTCGGCAGCAACGCTGATGACAATGCTCGGCGCCGGCCCACCCGCGGGCGCGGTCCGGCCCGCGCTCAAGACTGACTCCGGCAGGCTGGAAGGGAAGAACGTCTCGAAGGAATTCGCCGGGGACATCGACTTTCCCAAGGTGTGGCTGTCATGTGCTGACCGTGCTCTCACTGCCGCCAGTTTCCAGGATGTTGTCTCCCACGGAGTGCAGATAGTTGAGACCGCTGATTTTCAGAGCGCGCGCAGGTATGGTTTGCAGGTTATGCTTGCAAGTGATGTCGATGGGATGTTCATGGGAGACATCATGGGGCCAGAGGCTGTCAAGCGGATGGGTTTGACGCCCGAGTATGCAGTGGCAATCGCCGGCACTTATAACGGACTCAGCATCGATTCGCATACGTTTTCGTTCACCAAGCAACAACACATGATCGATATCGGCCTGCCCTGGCATTATGCGCCGTACGATTGGAAGAGCAAGACGTACTTCACAGACAACCATACCTTCGATAGTTACTTCGACCCAAGCATCTTTTCCACCGACCGGGCGATTAAAGCGGAAGTGGTGATCAAACAACGGGACTACGACGGCAGGCAGCATCTATCGATTATCCCCGCCGCCATCAGTGACAGAGCGAGCCTCAGCCTGCGCCTCACTTTCGACTTGAGCAATGCGGAGGGCGATCTGGACCACACGGTGCTCGCGGTCTATTGGCGCACCTATCAGCTGAGTCCGGCCGCGGCTTCAACACAAGAGGCTGCGGCGCGGTCGATTCGAGGAATGCTGGCCAGGTTTGCCCGCGAAAACGGAGGCGTCTTTCCAGACGACGTGATTCGCGCAATGCGATTCGGCGACGAATGCTTCCTTCGAACCGGTTTTGTCAACTCGCCGAAATGCGCCATACCGCTCTATGATTACTCGGCCAGCGGCATTGCCGGTTTTCGAAAGCTGAATGGGACCGACGAGTTCCCGCGTATATGGGGATTCCCGGAGATATTCGGAGTAAACGCCTATCGCGACTGGTTATATGCTTATCACACCGCTGCCGCCGAATTGGTCAAAGCAGTGGTGACCGAAGCCCACAAGGTTGCGCCGCGTCTCGTCGTTTTCCGTAACCCCACGCGGTTCAACCCGACCCCTTTTGCCACGCTGGCGAACGATCATGATGGCTGCAGCACCCAATTGCTGGCCCAGCAATTCGACATGATCAATCCCGATCCCTATCCCGTGTGGCGCACAGGTGATTCGCAATCTACCAACTCTGACCGTGATCCGCGGGCAGACTATATTGCCTCTATCATTCCCCTGGAAAACGCCTACTGGAGCGGTTTAGTCAGACGGTTCGGGAAAAAGCTCGTGCCGTGGATGCAGGCGCACACATTTTCGCACGACCTGCAACACCCCTCGCCCAACGATGCCCGGCGCATGTATGAACAGGTGGTCAACTACAGTCCAGACGGCATCATGTGGCTTGGATACCAGCTAGGCGATACGGCGGAATCGCCGCGGTATGGGATGACCCTTCCCGATGCGAGGCCCGAAACGTGGAAGGCGCTGCGCTCTATCAATTACCGAGCGCGGCTCGACCTGGGAAAATCTAAGAAGACTCCAGATGTCGCTGTGCTGCGGTTTTATGCGGAGCGCGCGCTTGTGGATCTGGAGCGGCGCAATCTTCACGATCGCTTTCTCACCGAACAAATTTTAACTGGGCTGACGATTGACCTTGGAGTTTCCTATGATGTCTTCGAGTACTTCAAGCGTGAAGACCTGAACTGCGCGG
>JASHUF010000290.1 GCA_030040175.1 Acidobacteriaceae bacterium | reverse complement strand
TGCGCGTCGCTATGCGGCGAGAGGATCCATGCGCCGAGGGGGTCATGCGTGGCTTCGAAGGCGATCTCCATGGCCTGAGCCGCCATGCCTGCGGCCGCAGCGGGATCGAAACCCGCGGCGCGAATCTGCGCCGCAGTGCGGGCGGTGAAACGCGGCAGGGCCGAGCGCACCGCGCCCCATTCGGAGCCCTCGCGCAGACGCGCAATCTCTTGGAGCAGCGCGTGCACGGCAACGCCCAGAGCGCGTGAGCGCAGGCCGCCTTCGTGACGCTCGTAAAGCCGACCCATTCCGGCAATGGCCGGCGCGGAGGCGGGCGCTGCGGATACTGAAACGGACGTGCGTGCGCCAGGCGGCAGACGACGGAGCCAAGCTCCGCGCGGAGCCGCAGGCGATGCCTGCACGTCTTCCGCGGCTGCGGCGATGGCCGCGAGCGGTGCGGCGGCCTGCGCGCGCCATGCCTCAAAGCGGCGGCGAACCTCGGCTGCGAGCGCGGGCCACGCCGTCGCGAGCAGGCTTTCACGCGGCTCGATGAGGGTGAACGATCCGCCTTTTTCGGTCTTGTACGCGGGGCGGGCAAAAAGGTGAAGCTGCTCGCGCGCGCGCGAAGCGGCGACGTACAAGAGCCGGCGCAGCTCCTGGTGCTCGCGTTCGTGACCGATTCGATCGACCCACTCTTTTGCGGCGCCGCGATCGGTGCCTTTGGCCGCGATGGGCGCCACCAGAAATTCGGTTGGTTCGCCGGATTCATCGGGTTCGGCGAGCCCGCGCTCAAGCCAGGAGAGCAATCGGGGCTCGTTTCGCCTGGGTACGGCCTGCAGCTCGGGCACGATGACGATCTCGAATTCAAGGCCCTTCGCCTTGTGGATGGTCATCAACTGCACACCGCAGTTTTCGTCGGACTCGGGATCGGGAAGCGCGGTCAGCTCTTCGAGCGCGGCATCGAGGGCAGGACCGAAGAAGTCCTGCTCACCTTCGGGGAGCGCATCGAGCGCGCGCCACAGGAGGTCGAGATTGGCGCGGCCGGCCGCGTCCACGCAATGCGCGCCGCCGAGCGCGAGCCAGGTTTGCTCCAGCCATGTGCCGACCGCGGCCGAGGGCTGCGCCATGCGGAGCCGCCGTGCCAAGTCCGCGGCCGCGAGGACGCGCTCGACAGCGGCGCGCGGCTCTGCGCCGAGAAAAGGCAGGCGTTCCGCGAGAAGATCGGGCACCGGACGCGTGAGCAGGGCTTCTTCGTCGGCGCTGACGAGCCGGTGCAAATCCTCGAGCGTGAGCGCGCACCAGGGCGCACGCAGTACGCCCAGCCAGGCCACGCGATCCTGCGGATTGAGAAAGGCGCGCGCGGCGGCCAGCGCGTCGAGGATCTCCGGGCGCTCCTTGAGCGGCTCGAGATCGACGGCGCGAAACGGGATGTTTGCGGCGCGCAGCGCGGCTGCGATGGGTTGCAGCGATTTGCGCGCGCGGGCAAGGACGGCAATGCGATACTTTTTCTTCTCCTTATGATTGCCGATATGCAGATTCTCCGCTTGCGCATGGCTCATGCGGTGCGACTGCGCGCGGATCAAAGCGGCGATTTGTTCGATCTGCCTCTCGTGCGCAGCGGCGCGCTCCTCGCGCATTCTCTCCTTCTGGCCGGCTGAACCGCTTCGGGGCGTGTCCGGTACGAAGTCGACGTGGAGATCCATACGCGGACCAGGTGCGGCTTCCGGCGCCAGGCCGGTCATTCCGTTGTCTTCGCGGGAGGGAACTGCCGCTGAAAAACGGACGCCGCTTCCGTCGTCCTGCGCAAAGACCTCAGCGAAGGTTTCGTTCAGCGCGCCCACAAGGGGCGCGGCGGTTCGGAAGTTGGCCGTGAGCGCAATGGAATCGAAGGCGAGCGGCAGTTCACCGGGAAGATCGAGGCCGAAGTTTTCCACGCGGGGAAAGAGCTCGGCGTCGGCGTCGCGGAAGAAGTAGATGGACTGCATGGGGTCGCCGACGACGAAACAGGTGCGGCCCTCGCGCTCAGGCCAGGCGGCGATGAGGCTCGCAAGAAGACGGTGCTGCTTGCGGCTGGTGTCCTGAAACTCATCGACGAGCAGATGGCGAATGCCGTCGGCGACGGCGAGCGCAGCGTCGGTGGGCATGCCGTCTTCGCTCCGAAGCACACGCAGGGCGATCTGCGCAACCTCAGTGAAGTCGACCGCGCCCGTCTCTGCGAAGACGACCTGCAGGTGACCGGCTGCACGGCGCAGAAGCAGAAAGCATGCGCGAACAATGGACCATTCTGCATCGGTATAGCGCAGGGGCAAAGCATCGCTCGCGTGGGCGCGATCAAACGGGCGCTCGAGCCGCGCGCGCAACGCTTCCCAGTTGGGTTCGCGGTCCAGGAGGAAATCGTGCATCCAGCGATCGCGGTCTTTGAGCATGTCCACCAGCAAATCTTCGGTCTCCTGCCAGTGGTTAGCGCGCCAGAGCAGCAGCCTTTCGATGGCCGCGGTCAGATCCGCGTTGCCGCCTCCTATTTCTTCGAGGGTGCGGCGCGCGGCGCGGCGATAAAGCTCTTGGCGGTGCTCGGCTATGTCGATTGCTCCCCCCAGACCGGAAAGCAATGGCCGTTGCAGGGCCAGCTCCCGGCAAAAGGAGTCGATGGTGGAGATGCGGAGACGTGCCGGGAGATCGATCAGGTTCCAGTTGAGGCGGCGAGAATGCGCGAGCGCGCGGGAGGCCAGCGCCTCCATTGAGAAATCGTTGTCTGAGGGGTCGCTGGCGCCGCGTTCCGCTGTTTCGTCTGCGGCAGCTTTCTCGAGATTGGCGAGAATCCGATTGCGCATTTCAGCGGCGGCAGAATTGGTGAAGGTGATGGCCACGATGTGGCCGGGATCGTCGACCGCGGCGAGAAGCCGCAGAAAGCGGCGCGCGAGCAGTTCGGTCTTGCCGGAGCCGGCCGGAGCGCGGACGAGAACGGAGCGGGTGGGGTCGAGCGCGTGCTCGCGCTGCGACTGATCGGGCGGCTCGGACTGAGGCGCTGTCTTACGCATCGGCGGACTCCCCGCTCTCAAAGCCGTTGCCTGTGCCTGTTTGCCCTTTCTGTTCGTGAATGCGGCAGAGCGTTTGCAAGCCGCAGCTCTCGCAGGTGTGCGGGAAATCTCGTGGATCGGCGAGGGCGCGGCCGGTGAGAAAATCGCGCGCGCATTGCTCGATGTACTGTTTCCATTCCGCGAGCTGCTCGCGCGTGAGCGGCTTCTTCACAAAATTGGTGTTTCCTCGAAGGTCCGCGCGGAGGGTTGCTCGTGCGTCGGTGAGGCGGCCGGCGAATTCCATGTTGCCGGTGCGCACCTTGGCGAAGACGAGCCCGCCAAGCCAGGCAACGCCCTCCGCGGCTGGTTGCTCGAGAGGGCTCCCGCCGCCATCCGGGGCGAGTTTCTCGCGCTGCGACTGCTCAAGCGCAAAACAGGCGTACTGCGGCAACTGCACATCGTCAGGGCGGGGAAGGTCCCAGGATTGGGGCGAGACGTCGCCGGTCTTGTAGTCGATGACAAGGAGCGAACCATCGATGAGGCGGTCCACGCGGTCAAGGCGTAGATGCAGGTCGAGACCGGCGATATGGGCGTCGGTCTCGATCTCCACGTCCTCCACGGTGAAGGGCACGCGCGCGGCTTCATACCGGAGCCATTCGCTGATGAGGGCGACGAGCCGGACCTCTTCAAGGGCGAGATATGCCTCCGGCATCGAAGCGCGTACGGCGTCGAGCGCCTTGCTCGCGAGCGCCGCGCGAGCGTGACCGCGGACAAACTCTTCAAGAGTATTCAGCTTGTCGAGCAAATCCGCGTGACTGCAAATTCCATTCGGCGGAGCGCTCCAGACGGATTTGAGTACCTCGTGCAGAAGCGCGCCGCGTTGCCGAGACGTGAGACCCGCCTGCGCAGGCTCCCAATCCTTTGCGCCGAGGCGCGCGACAGCGAAGGCTTTGCAAGGGCATTGCGACTGCGCGGTGAGCACATTGGCGCCGCCGCGAAGCGGGCCTGCCGGAAAGGGAACCTGGCTGCCGTCCTCGAACCAGAAGGTCTGCGCAGAGGGCGGGCGCGGCGCAACCAGGACTGAGGGAAGGTCCTGCGGCGTGCCGGCGGCGTTGAGGACCAGCCGCGAAGGGCGCGTCTCCACGCCCTCCACCATGCGGGCGAAACTGAATTGAACTTCGGGTGCGGAGCGAAGGAGGCGCTGAGTCGTGGCTTCGGCGACGGTCCAGTCGAGCTGCGCCGAGGCGTGAGGCATCTCCGCCTCGCGCTGCACCTCGAAGGGGAGAAGAGGATGCGCTGTGCCGGAAGCGGGCCACGCGTCTTCGCTCGCGCCCAGGAACCAGATGCCGCCGGCCTCGAGACCGGCCGATTCCGCGGGCCCGGCGATGAGAACGGGCGCGCCCTCGGATTCCGGCGCAAAGAGCGTTTCCTTCGAAATGCGCTCCAGCTCAGCGAGAAAACCGCTCCAAGTTAATTGCCGGCCGGTAAAGCCGAGCGAGGCGCACGCGTCCACGGCCTGTTCCCAGCGACGGAGAATCTGGAATTCCTCACTTGCAAGGACGCGCCCGCCCGGCCAGCCCGCGGTTTCAAGCAGCTGAGGAACGAGCTCAGCCCATGCGAGCGGACTGGCTTCCTTGCGCGCGGAAGTGCGCTCGCGGGTGAATTTGTCGAGCGTAAAGCGCGCCCGCTGCATGCGCGCAACCCAGGAGGCCGGCAAAGACCCTCCGGGATCCTGACTGATAAAGTCGTGCAGATGCCAGTGCGTGCGCTCAAGGCCGCGCCGGCGCAGGGCGCGCATGAATGCGGCAAGGGCGCGCGACTCTTCGTCCTCGGCGGCCAGATGGCCGGCGGAGATGATCCAGTCGAGCTCCGGCTCTTCGAGCGGCGCCTCGAACCAGCGCAGCAGAAGCGACGCGCCGCGCGCGAGGGAGACCTGGCCGAGCGGGACGCCCAGCGAGAACTCGAAGGGAGGCGCGGGGTGCGCGGGATTCTCCGCATCCGGGAGAAAACGCGAGAGTGCGCGCTCGATTTCGCCGCGGCGCCCGGCTGCGTCCTGCGTGACGACGAGCAGGCGCGCATCCGGGGACGCGCGCAGTTGTTCCGCGCACCAGAGCCCGCACGCAGCGAGTTCGGCGGATGCGTCGGGCGCGCGATGGAAGGCGATGCGACCGGCGGCGCGGGCGTGCGGGGCCTCGCGCCACCCGCCCCACGCGGTGAAGAGATCGCGCTGGATGGGCAGGATGCGATCGAAGCCCGCGAGCACGAGCGGAGGGCGCGGAGAAGAGTCGGCTGTGAGCGCGGGCGCGAGCTCGAGCGGCAGGCGCGCAGCGCTCAGAAATCCGCCGCCGCTGCAGGCTTCGTCGAAGGCGGCCAGCCATCGGCTGAAGGCCGCGGCATCCTGCTGCCAGGCCGCTCTTGTGCCGGCGCGCAGAAAGCGAGGTGCGTAAGCACAGAGAAGCCGGTGCGCGTCCATGGCCAGGCGGGCAATGCGATGGCGAGGGCCGTCAAGCGGCGGGGCGGGTCCGTGCGCGGCGGCGATCTCGGTCCAAAGCGATTGCTCCTGCAACGGGCTGAGGATCATGCGCCCGCCGGGTGTGCGCTGCTGCCAGACCGCGCGGACGAAACTCTCCCACGGCTGAATACCGGGAGCGGGCCACGCGGTGAGGCCCTGGGCACGGCGCGCGCGGTGATAAGCGCCGGTGAGCGCGCGGGCCGCACGCTCACTGGAGGCGACGACGATGCTGCCGCCGGCGAGGGCTTGGTCGAGCCAGGGCGCAGACAGCGGCGGCGCAGGCCCTGCGTTGAACGGAGATCCCATTTTAGCGTTATACCGCAGGGAACTGAATGGCCGCCAATGGGTGAGGCTGCGAACGGAATTCCGGATGCACAGAGCAGGATCGTGCGGAGACGTGACAGCGGCGCGGGCAATCGCGATGAGTTCAGGGTTGTACACTAGACTGCGTGATGCGGATTTTTTTCGCCGGCGCGCTTCTTGCTTTGGCCGTACTGACGGGATGCCGTTCCGGGCCCGCGGCGGACCAGCCGGGCGCGCAAAACGCGGGCGTGAAGGTGTACCACCTGCGCGGAAAAGTGATCAACACCAATGCGGCGACGGGCGAGGTAACGGTGGCGCATGAGGCGATTCCCGGCTTCATGGACGCGATGACGATGCCGTACAAGCTGAAGGATCCGGGAATCCTGAGCGAGCTGCATCCGGGCGACGAGATCACTGCGGACCTGCTTGTGCCGGAGAACGGAGACGGGGATGCGCTGCTCGATCACATTGTGGTGATCGCCCAGGCAAAGCCGGATTACCGGCCCACGGTGCTCTATCACGTGCCGGAGCCGGGCGACGAGGTTCCGGATTTTGCGCTGCGCAACCAGGATGGACGGGCGATTCATCTCCATCAGTTTCGCGGCAAGACACTGCTGCTCACCTTTATTTACACGCGTTGCCCGCTGCCGAATTTCTGCCCGCTGGTGACGCACAACTTTGCCGCGATTAACCGGCAGCTTGCCGCCGATCCGTCGCTCTATGCGAAGACGCATCTGCTGTGCGTGAGCTTCGATCCGGATCACGATACGCCTGCGCGCCTGCGCGCGTATGGAGCGGCGTACATCGGCAGCGACGCCAGG
This sequence comes from Acidobacteriaceae bacterium, assembly GCA_030040175.1. Taxonomy (GTDB): domain Bacteria; phylum Acidobacteriota; class Terriglobia; order Terriglobales; family Acidobacteriaceae; genus Telmatobacter. Next base: position 752 of record JASHUF010000290.1, on the reverse strand, counting down.
AGCGCGTTTGCGCATTGGGATTTTGCCGTGCCCGCCAAGCCGGAACTGAAGAAGATGGCGCTGTATTTCGATGTGGGCGTGAGCTATGGCGCCGGCGATACGATAACGCACACGCTATCGACCACGCTGATCGGGCCGCGCGGCAAAGTGGCGCAGTTTTATCCCGGCAACGAGTGGACGCCGGACGAGGTGCTGAGCGACGTGAAGCGCGTGGCCATGCAAGCCGGTTGAGGCATGCGGCGTGGCGGCGCTGGACGCCAAAGATTTTCTGAGGAGAGGAGCGGGGAGTCAATCGATGACCGAGGCATTGACCATTCCAAGGGGCGGGGAACCGGATTTTCTGGCGCTGGGTGGAATCGTTCACCGGCTCGATCCGGGGATCATTCCGTTCCGCAAGGCGGCTGAATGCAAAATTCACGTGAGCGGCGGCGAGTTCAACGTGGCCGCGAATCTTTCGGACTGTTTCAAGATGAAGACGGCGATCGTGTCGGCGATGGTGAATTATCCCATTGGCGATCTGATTGCCGAGCGCGTGCGCGCGATGGGTGTGACGCCGATCTACAAGCACTTCGAGCATAACGGGGCCACGGGACCGAACATGGCCACGGTCTACAGCGACCGCGGATACGGCGTGCGCCCTCCGGTGGTTTTTTACAACCGCGCCAACGAGGCGGCAGCGCAACTGAAGCCGGGCGATTTCGACTGGAAGGCGATTTTTTCCAGGGCGTGCGCTGGGTTCACTGCGGAGGATT
>JASHUF010000289.1 GCA_030040175.1 Acidobacteriaceae bacterium | reverse complement strand
CGCGAGCTTTTTTTGCGACGTGCGCGTGATTGCCGTAGTGGGCGAGGATTTTGGACCGGAGCAGGAAGCCGTTTTTGAGGCGCACCACATCGACACGCGCGGGATTGAACGCGCCGAGGGCAAGAGCTTCTTCTGGGAGGGCTCGTATCTTGAAAACCTGAATGAGGCCAAGACACGAAACACAGAACTGAATGTTTTTGCCAGCTTCGAGCCCAAGATTCCCGAGGCGTACCGCGACTCCGAGTTTCTTTTTCTGGCCAATATCGATCCGGTGCTGCAGCGGCGCGTGCGCGAGGCCATGCCTCACGCGAAGCTGGTCGCCGGGGACACCATGAATTACTGGATCAACGATCACCGGCCGGCGCTGCTCGAAATGCTGAAAGGCCTGGACATTCTGTTGATCAACGACACCGAGACGCGCGTTCTGGGCGAAAACAAGAACCTGGTGCAGGCCGCGCGCGCGGTGATGGCGATGGGGCCGCGGTTTCTGGTGGTAAAGCACGGCGAGTACGGCGCCACGTTATTCCACGAATCTTCTCCAAAGAGCAAAAGCGCGGAGCGCACGTTTCGCGCGCCGGCGTTCCCTCTGGAACAAGTGGTCGATCCGACGGGCGCGGGCGACAGCTTTGGCGGCGGATTCTTCGGTTACCTCGCTTCGCAGCGGGAGTTCACGCCGGGCACGTTCCGGCGCGCGATGTTCTACGGCAGCGTGATGGGCTCGTTTGCCGTGGAACGGTTCGGGACGGAGCGGCTGGAGCAGCTTTCGCGCGCAGAGATCGATGAGCGCGTCGCCCGCTTCCGGGAGTTGACGCATCTCGACTGAAGACGCCATGCGCCCGCGATCCAGCCAGAGCAACCTGCCCAGCGGGATTTCCGTGCGCGCGGAACTATGGGCAGTTTTTGCATTCAGTGCGTCGTCGTCGCTGGCGGCGATTGCCTGGAGCTGGCGGCATAATGCGCTGCTCAACTACGGCGACGCCATCGCCCACTTGCACATCGCGCGCCGGTTTCTCGATTGCCGGTTCCACACGATTGCGGAGCTGGGTTCGGTGTGGCTGCCGCTGCCCCACCTGCTGATGGTTCCTTTTGTGCAGGTCTACGCCTGGTGGGCCAATGGAATTGCAGGCACGATTCCCTCGGCGCTCGCTTATCTCGCCGCGTGCTTGGGAGTCTACCGGCTGGCGCGGCACTGGCTGGAAGAGGCCGCGGCCGCGCTGGCGCTGGCCTTTTTTGCGCTGAATCCGAACCTGCTCTACCTGCAGACGACAGCCATGACGGAGCCGCTGTTTGTCTCGGAGATGATCTGGATCGCACTGCTGCTGGTGGAGTGGCGCAGGTGCTTGCGTGCCGGTCCCGAGCAGGCCAACCGGCTGCCGGGCTGGATTGCCGCGCTGCTGGTTGCGGCGGTTTTTACACGCTACGACGGATGGGTGATCGCCTTCCTCGCCTGGGCGGGCATCGGCATTGCGCTCAAGAAAAACGGCAGCCTGCGCTTGCGCGGCTACTGGATCGGGAGCGCGGTGCTGGTTGCGGCGCCGATTGCGTGGTTTGTTTACAATGCGATTTCATTTGGAGACTGGCTGGCTTTCGCACGCGGACCCTACTCAGCGCGGGCGATCGAACTGCGTACAGCGCACGGCGCCGGCCCGCTGCATCCGGGATGGCACAATCCCTGGATGGCGCTTGAGTTTTTCCTGAAGGTCTCAGAACTGGATGCGGCCGCGTGGGGCAACCTCGCGCTGGCATTGGCTGCGCTGGGCACGGCAGCCGCGATCGTCGTTGCACGGAGCAGGGCGTTCCTGTGGACGCTGCTGCTTTGGGTGCCTGTTCCCTTTTATGCCTACGCGGTGGCGTACGGCTCGGTCCCGATCTTCATCCCCGCCTGGTGGCCGCACGCGTGGTACAACACGCGCTATGGCCTGGAACTGCTGCCGGCGCTGGCGCTGGGGCTGGGCTTTGCGGCGCAGTTTATTGTGAGTGGAGTGCGCTGGTTCAAGCCGCGGTGGGTCAGGCCGGCTGTTGCCGCGCTCGCTGCGCTGGTTGCGCTGAATGCGTGGGAAATGATGCGCCTGCGGCCGCTGGTTTACGTGGAGGGGACCAAGAACAGACAAGCGCGCCTGCCCTTCGACGAGAATATTCCGCCCGAACTGCGCAGGCTGCTGGCGGAGCGGCCGGGGGCGCCGGTGCTGATGAATACGTCGGTGTATCCGGAGCTGGTGGCCTTCACCGGAATTGCGTTACGGCAGACCATCAACGAGAGCGACGAGTCCATTTACCGCAACGCTCTGGCCGCGCCGGCCGCCAACGCGGCCCTGGTGCTGGCCTTCGACGGGGACGAAGTGGATGGCGCTGTAAGGGCGAATCCCGCAGGCCTGCATGCGGTGGCGCGCTACACGGCAAAGGGTGAGCCTTCGGGCACGATTTACGTCTCGGATGCGTGGCGTGCGGCGCGCCGGCCGTGATGCACGCTGAGCCAAACGCGCAGTGATAGCATCGGGCAAGGATGGAGACGGAGGACGCTTGATTCGCTTCACCAAGGCGCACGCCTGCGGCAATGACTTTCTGATTGTGCGCGAAGACTCGACAGCAGACGGAGAGCGGGCGAGCCTCACGCGCAGGCTGTGCGCGCGCCACAGCGGCATCGGCGCCGACGGAGTGGAGTTTTTTGCTTGGACCGGCCCGGCATCGGGACGGGTTTGGCTGCACAACGCCGACGGATCGGCAGCCGAGATCAGCGGCAACGGCACGCGCTGCGCGGCTGCGTGGATGGCCGAGGCGCTGGGATGCCAGGCGGGCGACAAACTGCAGATTTCGACGGACGCCGGCGTGCGTGAATGCCGCGTGGATAAGATTTGCCGCGAGCCGGGATTCACGGCAGAGATCACGACCGCGATGGGTGTGCCCAGGTTTGCGCCGCATTCGCTGCTGCTCGGCGACGGAACCGAGATTGTGGGCGTGGAGGTTTCCACCGGAAATCCGCACTTCGTCATTGTGGTCGAAGATGAGCAGTTCGTTGCCGCGGGGAGAGGATGGGAGAGCCTGGGGGCGGAGATTTTCGCGCACAAGGATTTTCCCGGGCAAACGAACGTGGAGTTTGTGCATGTGGTGAACGAGCACTCCATTGCGATTCGCATCTTCGAGCGCGGCGTGGGACCAACCTCTTCGTCAGGAACGGGAAGTTCGGCCGCTGCGGTTGCCGCTCTGGCGCTGCGGGGCTGCACGTCGCCGCTCACGGTTTCGGCTCCGGGCGGCGCGCAGACCGTGGCATGGAGCGGACCCGGCGCCGAGTTGTTCCTCACCGGGCCGGCGGCCCTGATTGCACGAGGCGAGGCGTATTGACGATGGCCGGCGAGCGAAGGTCCCTGTTGCCCATTCCGCCCGTTGTGCAGGGATCGAGTATCAGCATTGTGGCGCCGGCGAGCTTTGCGCAACCGGAACGCGTGGAGCGGGGAGCGGCCGCGCTGCGCAAGCTCGGATTCGAACCCAGGTTTGGCGTGAGCTCCGGCGAGCGCGGACCCATGTATTTTGCCGGTTCGCCCGCGCAGCGATTGGCCGACCTGCACGCGGCCTTCGAGGACGAGGGCACGAGGGCGGTGATGGCTTTGCGCGGCGGCTATGGGGCGAATTATCTGCTTGACGGGCTCGACCACGCACTCGTCGCCAGGCGCCCCAAGGCGTTTTTTGCCTACAGCGATCTGACCGGCATCCAGCTCCATTTGCTGGATATGATCGGACTGCCGGCATTCCACGGGCCCATGCTCGCAGCCGATTTCTATCGCGAGGATGGGGTGCATGGCGCGAGCTTTCAGGCGGCGCTGAACGGAGACGCGTACAGCGTAGGTGCAGGTGAAGGATTACGCACGATCAAGACGGGCAGCGCGCGCGCGGTGTTGTATGGAGGGTGCCTGAGCATTCTGGTTTCATTGATCGGAACTCCGTGGGAGCCAAGAACGGAGGGCACGCTGCTCTTTGTTGAGGATGTGGGCGTGAAGCCCTATCAGATCGATCGCATGCTGTGGCAATTGCGTAAAGCGGGAAAACTCGAAGGCGTGCCGGGCATCATCTTCGGGGAGATGCTGGAGTGCGCGTCGCCGGGCGCGGCGCCGGGGCTGCTCGAGGAAGCCATCCTGGGCGCGCTGGAGGGTTTTGCGGGGCCGATTGCGATGGGGTTGCGCAGCGGGCATGTCTCGCGCGCGAACGTCACGCTGCGGTTCGGCGCGGAGGCGGAACTCGTGGCGGGCGACGATGCGCGGCTCGATTTATTGAAGCCGGCGGGATGAAGATGAGCGCAGCGAAGCACATTCACCTGATCGGAATCTGCGGAACGGCGATGGCGTCCTTGGCCGGGTTGCTGCAGCTTGAGGGGCACCGGATCACGGGCTCGGACAAGGCAGCGTACCCGCCGATGAGCGATTTGCTGCGGGCGCTGGGGATCAAGGTAATGGAGCCCTACGCAGAGGCGAATCTGGAGCCGGCTCCGGGCGAATTTCCGGATTTGGTGGTGATCGGCAATGCGCTCTCGCGCGGCAATCCCGAGGTGGAGCGGGTGCTGGACGAGCGGATTCCGTTCACTTCGATGGCCGCGTTGTTGCGCGAAGAGTTTCTCAAGGGACGCGAGCCGCTCGTGGTGGCGGGAACGCACGGGAAGACGACGACCACAAGCATGCTGGCGTGGATCTTTCAGCTAGCCGCGGAGGAAGCGCCTGCGTTCGAGCCTTCGTTTCTGATCGGCGGCGTGGCGGAGAACTTCGGCACCAGCTTTCAACTGCGGCCCACGCGCACATTCATTGTGGAAGGCGACGAATACGACACGGCGTTTTTCGACAAGGGGCCGAAGTTTCTGCATTACTTTCCCGATGCGCTGATTCTGACCCACGTAGAATACGATCACGCCGATATTTACGCCGACCTCGAAGCTGTGAAAACGGCGTTCAAGCGGCTGGTCAACCTGGTTCCGCGGCGCGGGCTGATCGTGGCGTATGACGGCAGCGCAAACGTGACCGAGTGCGTGGAGCGGGCGTTCTGCCGTGTGCAGCGGTACGGGTTCACGGAAGGCGCGGAGTGGAGAATTCGCAATCTGCGCATCGCCGGAGCCATGGCCGGATTTACGGCCGGACTTATGCGCTGGGAGGTCTGGCGCGCGGGTGCGCCGTGGTCGGAGTTGGAGATGCACCTCGTGGGCGAGCACAACGCGCTGAACGCGACCGCGGCGGCGGCGCTGGCCTTCGACCGCGGCGTGAGCAAGGAGACGATTGCCGCGGCGCTCAAGAGCTTCAAGAGCGTGAAGCGGCGGCTCGAGGTGCGCGCCGAGATTGGCGGCGTCACCGTGATCGAGGATTTTGCGCACCATCCCACGGCCATTCGCGAAACCCTGCGCGCGCTGCGCGCGGTTTATCCCCAGGCGCGGCTGTGGGCGGTTCTCGAGCCGCGATCGAATACTTTGCGGCGCAAGGTGCTCGAAGCCGATCTGGTGGCCAGCTTGCGGCTGGCCGATCGCGTGGTGCTGGCCGGCGTCTACCAGCAGCAGCGGATTCCCGACGCGGAGCGGTTGCATCCGGAAGACGTGGTCGAAAAACTAAATGAGCTGGGGACGGAAGCCGAGTTGTTGCCGGACGTGGATGCGATTGTGCGCGGCATCGTGCCGCAGGTCGCGTCCGGCGATGTGATCGCGATTCTTTCCAACGGCGGGTTCGACGGCATCTATGAAAAACTGCCGGCGCGGCTGAAGGAGCGTTTTTTAGACGCGGGCCCGATTGCAGGCTGAGAGGCGCGGATGATCGCTTCGCTGGCGATGCTTGCCACTTATCTCGCGCTGGGAATTCCAGCGGCGCTGATCCTCATGCCCTGGGCCATGATTACGGGAGACGCGACGCCGCTCTACAACGCGACGCAAAGCATTTCGCGGGCGGCGTTTTTTGTGGCGGGGATTCACGTGGAGGCGGAGGGCCGCGAGCGCGTGCCGGCGCACACGGCGTGCATCTTCATGGCGAATCACGTGTCGAATCTCGACCCGCCGGCGCTGCTTCCGCGGATTCCGGGAAGGACCTCGGCGTTTCTCAAACGCTCCTTGATGAAGATTCCGGTGCTGGGGTACGCCTTCAAGCTGGGCGATTTCATTCCCGTGGATCGCGACGGGCGGGTGGAGAGCGCGCAGGAGAGTGTTGACCTCGCGCGCAGCGTGCTGGCCAAGGGGTTGCACGTGACCATCTTCGTCGAGGGCACGCGCTCGCGCGACGGGCGCATGCTGCCGTTCAAGAAAGGGCCGTTTTACCTGGCCAAGGACACGGGTGCGCCGTGCATCCCGGTGTCGATTTATGGGACGGAGAACATGATGGCCAAGGGCAGTTTAAAGATTCGCCCGGGAAGGGCGCATATCCAGTTTCACGCGCCGGTCTTTCCCGGCGACTTTGCAACACGAGAGGCGCTGCTCGAAGCGGTGCGGGCGGCGATTGCGTCGGGGCTGCCGGAGTGGATGCGGGGATGATGAAGCGAGGGAGCAAATCAGCGAGTTAGCAAGTTAGCGGGTTGGCAAGTTGGCGGGTTGGCGGGTTAGCATTCGTGCTTTCCCAGGCACCCAGGCATCGGGGAATGACGCCGCCGTCAGCTCCAAAAATTCTGACTTATTGCTGCACGATGGCGTTATAGCCGTCGCTGAGCAGCTTCATCTTCCAGTTGTTGGCTTCGGCGAGCGTGGTAAAGGGGCCGATGCGCACGTGGATGAGGTTGTCAGCGGGATCGCGACGGGCGGTGACGGCATAGCCGCGCTTGCGCAGCGCGTCGGCGAGCACCTCAGCGTCTTCAGGGTTGGAGACGGCGGCAATCTGGACCATGATTGAACCTGCGGGGAGCGAACCTGCGGGCGCGACTGAACCTTGCGCAACCGCCGGTTGCACGCTGGCAGGCGAAGGAGCCTGAGCCGATTGCGCAGGCGCAGAAGACAGCGCCGGGTGAACCGAAGGCTGGCCCGGCGCCACATTGGCGGCGGGAATGACCTGCGCATCGGGCGCGGGGTTGGCGCCGGATGCAGCGCCGTCGGCTGCTTGCCCAGAGTCGCCTTCGTCCGATGGAGCCTGATCGGGCTGGGCCGTGGCCGGAGGCTTGGCGATGGTATTGCCGGTTTGAATCGGCTGCGAAGGAACAGGAAGCGTGGCGGCCGCGGCCGTGGAGCCGCGATGGCCCACGGCATAGCCGAGGCCGAAGCAGAGCACGCACAGCAGAGCGAGACCGAGAAAAATGCCGAGCAAGGCGCCGGAGCCGAGCGTTACTTCGGTATCGCGCCGCGGCTTCACCGGCTCAAGCTCGTCGTCGTCAAAAGCTCCCCGCATGCGCCTTCCCTTGCCCAATGGAGAGGGACCTGTCCGCTGTCTCGATTCTTTTTCCCGAGCTGGAAGTTCACCCTCAAGGATACTCTTTTGTTCGACCGGCGCCAGAGGGAATTCGTCATCGCGGGGCGGCCGGGGAAAATTCGAGATATTTTTCTCGACAGGGTAAAGAATGAAAAGAATTTCCTCAAACGCCCGGGAGGTTGCGTGGGAACCCCAATGCCGGTCCGGTTCCGCCGCCCCTACGGGGCTCAAAACTCCATTTCGCTCATTCCCCGGATTTCGTCCGCCGCGGCGGACTCCATCCTGGGCTATTTCCCTCGCATCCCTCCGGGATGCGTTTGCCGACCCATCGACGAGAAATTCGCAGTTTTTCCGCGGTTGCAGAGGCCCATGGATTTTCATAGGCGGCTCGCGGCACGGCTGAAGCCGCGCCTCCTGCGCAAGCGTTGACGCAATTCTTTTTACGGCTGGCCCGGCGATGGCTTGGCGCCGCCGATGGCCCGGTTGAGCAACGTCATCATTTCAATCGGCAAGGGAAATACGATGGTGGTGTTTTTTTCGACGCCGATGTCGGAGAGCGTTTGCAAATAGCGCAGCTGCAGGGTCATGGGTTGCGTGGCCATGAGCGCAGCGGCATCCACCAGCTTTTGCGCGGCGCTGAATTCGCCCTCGGCGTGGATGATCTTGGAGCGCTTTTCGCGCTCCGCCTCAGCCTGCTTGGCCATGGCGCGCAGCATCTGCTCGGGCAGATCCACCTGCTTCACTTCGACCGAGACCACCTTCACGCCAAAAGGCTCCGTGCGCTGGTCGATGATGGTCTGGATGCGCAGGTTGAGCTTGTCGCGATGGCTGAGCAGCTCGTCGAGCTCCACTTCGCCCAGCACCGAGCGCAGGGTGGTTTGCGCAAATTGCGAGGTCTGGTAGACGTAGTTGGCTACCTTGATGGCGGCGTCGTTGGGATTGACGACATAGAGCGTGACCACGGCGTTCACCTTGATGGTGACGTTGTCGCGGGTGATGACGTCCTGCGGCGGCACTTCGAGAACTTCCTGGCGCAGGGAGATGCGGATCATCTGATCGAAGGGGCGGAAGACGAGGATGATGCCCGGGCCTTTGGGCGCGGGCAGGGCGCGGCCGAGGCGGAAGATGACCGCGCGCTCGTATTCGCGGAGAATCTTGATGGAATTGAGGAGATAGAGAGCAACGATGACAACGAAGATGACGATGGGCAAGGTTGAATTGGGCATGGGCTGACCTCAGCGGGAATTGTACTCCAGGCGGGCTTGAGGGCTTGATTGACCGCGTAGGGAGCGCAGAACTGCGGCTCGATCGCATCGCCCCTACGGGGCTCCGGGATTTCTTTTCCCGCGCGTTCCCAGGATTTCGTCCGCCATGGCGGACTCATCCTGGGCTATTTTCCGGCATCCCTACGGGATGCGTTTGCCACGTGCCTGGCATGGATTTTCCATCAACCCTTTGGCAAAACCAGACAGCCGCTCCGGGATGCTTCTGCAGCCGCACGACTGCGCAGTTGGCCGGGGTTCGGGCAGGCTCTCTACGCGGGCTTGTCGACGATTGCCGGCGCGTGGACGGGCTCGACGCGCAGGATCATCTGCTCGTGGCCGACGACGAGCAACGGCGCTCCGGAGGGAATCGGCTGCCCGGAAATGGCGCGCCAGATTTCCCCTTCCACCAACACGTGACCTTCGGGCGTGAGAGGCTCCATCGCCGTGGCCCGCGAGCCGACCATCGCTTCGGCGCCGATACGCGCCTTGCGCCGGCGGGCGCGCACGGCCAGGTGGACCAGCCACAACGTAATCAGACCGAATGCCGCGCTGATGGCAAAGGCGACCCAGGGATTGACGGCCATCTGCGGGATGGGCGCGGCCACGAGCGTAAGTGTGCCGAAGGTGAGACAGACGATGCCGGCGATGGCGAGGGCGCCGTGCCCGCCGAACTTGGCCTCGAGCAGGAGCAGAACCAGACCGGCGACGAGCAGCAGCACAGCGGTGTAACGGATGGGCAGCAGATTCAAGGCGAAGATGGCCAGCAGCACCATGAGCGTGCCCAGGGTTCCGGGAACGATGGTGCCGGGCGAATTGAATTCGAGATAGATGAGCAGAGCCCCGCCCACAAGAAACAGCAGGGCGATGTTGGGATTGACCAGCCAGCCGAGCACGTCGTCGCGCACCGTGGTCCGCACCAGCTCGATACGCGCCCCGGCCAGATGGAGAGTCTCTTTGGATCCATTGAGGCGCGTGATGGCGCGCCCGTCGAGCGAGGCGAGCAGTTGCGTATCGCTGTCGGCGATCGCGTCAATCAG
>JASHUF010000288.1 GCA_030040175.1 Acidobacteriaceae bacterium | reverse complement strand
GGCGGTCATCGCCTACAACCAGTTCAGCGCGCGCATCCGCGTCTTTGCCGCGGCCGTGGACGATTTTGCCCGCGAGCTGCTCAACTCGCTCGAGGAGATGCCGGTGCGCGCCCAGCAGCCGCGCGAGCCCGAGGACTTCCGGCGGGAGGCCTGAGATGGCGTTTTCATCCGGCGGCATTGAGACGCGCACGGCTGCGCCGGGCGGCCTGATCGAGATTTGCGACGAGGTCTGAAGATGGCCTTTACCGCTAACAATGGGCAGACGCGAAGTTCCCTGGCCGAGATCAACATCACCCCGCTCGTGGACGTGGTCTTGGTGCTGCTGGTGATCTTCATGATTACGGAGCCGGTGCTGCAGTCGGGCATTGAAGTGAACGTGCCCAAGACGCGCACGGTGAAACAGATTACCGAGCAGCGCATGGTGGTGACCATCGACCGCGATCAGCAGATCTTTTTGAACGACCAGCCCATCAACATCCACGATCTAGGGGCCCGTCTCAAGGCCTCCGGCGGCGATACGGCTCACCAGGCCATTTACCTGCGCAGCGACGAGCGCGTGCCCTTCGGCGCCTTTGCCAGCGTGATGGACGCGGTGAAGCAGGCGGGCATTACCAACGTTTCCATCGTCACCGAGCCGCTCGATACCAAGGGGATTGCGGGCAACAATGGCGGCCAGTAGAACGGCAACGGCATGAGAACGGCACTGGAAGGCGGCGAGCCTCTGCAGCGGGGGTTAACCCCTGAGCCGATGGGCGGCCCGGCCATGGGCTCGATTGCGCTGCACGCCACGCTGCTGCTTCTCGTCGCTTACTACGGCTGGCTCTTCGGGCTCTTCCACTCGAGCCTCTGGGGCAGCCAGAATCCCGGCGGGGCCATGCAGGTGAGCCTGGTCTCGAGCGCCATTCCGCTGCCGAATAATCAGCCTATGAACAAGAACGTGCTCACCACGGAGACGCCCAGCCCCGCGCCCGCGCTTCCCAGCCCCAAGGAGCAGCACCAGATCGACCAGACCGCAATTCCCATCCAGGGCAAGCAGGAGAAGCCGAAAAAGCAAACCGCTCCCAAGACGCCGCTGCACCAGACGCCGCCTCCCGAGGAGAATCGCGCGCAGTACGGAAGCCAGAACGGCACCAATATTCCGCGCACCCTGCAGCCGGCCGCGGCTTCCGATCAGCCCGTCACCGTGGCCAATACCGATTTCGGTTCCCGCTTTCCCTGGTACGTTGACCTGATCAAGCGCAAGGTGGCGCAGAACTGGTACCGCAGCACGGTGGATAAGAGCACGCCGGCGGGCGCCTCGGCGCAGATTTATTTCCGCATTAGCCGCGAGGGCCAGCCCTCGAATTTCCGCATTAACGTCTCCAGCGGCAGCTCTTCGCTCGATCAATCCTGCCTTGCGGCCACGGAGCGGGTTGACACATTTGGACCGCTCCCGAGCGGGGCCAACGATCAATGGCTTGACGTCACTTATAATTGTACGTATTAGAGCGGTTCCAGAGTGACCGTGCTCTCTTGAGGTCTGCGAAGGGTGGCGTTTTCTTGAGGAAAATGCCATTCAACGATAGCACCATTGGGACGCAGCAACTCTGGAACCGCTGTAGCTGCGCGCCGAGGCCGCGCGCCCGGGTTACGTGCGCTGTGCGGCGGAGCAACTTTTCCGCCCGCCCGGCATCATCACAAGAGAGAAGCCCCGCAAAAGGGGCATGCGAACAAACCGTCCGAATCCCCATCAGGAAGGATTGCTCATCGCATGAAGGCAGTTTTCCGGTTTTTGCCTGTAGTGTTGTTTCCCTTAGCGTTTTCTTTCGCGCCCGCCGCCGGCGCTCAGGACTGGGTGCACATTGAGACCAATACCGGCAACGGCGCCATTCGCCTGGCTGCTGCCGATTTCAAGCCGGTCGGCAACGATCCCCAGACCATCCCCCTCAAGTCCATCTTCGATACCACCCTCTTCAACGATCTCAACAACGCCGGCATCTTCCAGATGGTCTCGAAAAGCCTGGCGCCGCAGGCCATGCCCGGCTCGCCCCAGGAGATTTCTCTGCCGCAGTGGTCGGCCGACCCGGCCAATGCGGCCATGGTGGCTTTCGGCGCGCTCGCGGTAAACAACGGACGGCTGGTGGTCTACGGCTGGCTCTACGACACCTCGAACTCCACCAGCCCGCAGGTGCTCGCCCGCCAGTACAACGAAGTGGCCAATGAGGACATGGCGCGCACTCTTGCGCACCGCTTTGCCGACGACATCATCGATCGTCTCGGGGGCGGCATCAACGGCATCTGCGAGACCAAGATCTACTTCGTGAGCACGCGCACCGGCACCAAGGAAATCTGGGTGATGGATTACGACGGCGAGAACCAGCACCAGGTCACGCATTTGGGCACCATCTCGCTCTCGCCGCGCATCTCGCCGGATAATTCCCTGCTTGCCTACTCCGCGCTGGGCCACGAGGGCTGGGCCCTGCGCATGTACTCCTTTGACCTGAACCGCAACGTGACGTTCTCAACCGGCCAGGTGGGCGGCAGCAATCTCACC